>JBLFWR010000008.1:0-54141 GCA_047611725.1 Binatia bacterium
AGGAAATTGTTGTGAACGGAGCTGAAGCTCTCTTGAAAACGTTGGCCGAAGCCGGAGTCGATTTGTGCTTTGCCAACCCCGGCACGACCGAGATGCCGTTAGTGGCTGCGTTGGACAAGCCGGGGGCGATGCGTTCCGTGCTTTGCCTATTTGAGGGTGTGGCGAGCGGAGCAGCCGATGGCTATGCGCGCGTTACGGGGCGTCCTGCCGCGACATTGCTTCACTTGGGGCCGGGCTACGCTAACGCGATCGCTAACTTCCACAACGCGCGTCGCGCCGGTTCGCCCATTGTAAATCTAATCGGGGATCATGCGGTCTGGCACCGAGCTTTCGATGCGCCGTTGACGAGCGACATTGAATCGCTGGCCGAACCGGTGTCGGTGCATGTTGTCGATTGTATCGATCCCGCGCGAGTCGGATTGGATGCGCGTGAAGCAGTTGAGGCAGCCATGCACGGGCACGGTGGCGTCGCGACGATGATTGTCCCGCAGGATACACAGTGGGCCGACTCGGTTCATGAAGCGGGAACCGGCACAGTTGCGCGACATCGAGAAGAAATAGAAGACGCGATTGTCACCAGCGCAGCAACGGCTTTGGAATGTGGCGCGACAACAACGCTTCTGCTCGGTGGCGGCGCTCTGAGTGAGCCTGGTTTGCAAGCTGCCGCGCGAATCGCTGCTCACACTGGTGCGAAAGTCGTGCACGAAACCTTTCCGGCCTTTATGGAACGTGGCGCTGGCGTCCCAAACTTCGATCGCCTGCCGTATTTCCCCGAACAGCTCATCGAAACGTTGGCTGGTTGTGAACAATTGGTCTGCGTCGGTGCGCGGACTCCGGTTTCGTTTTTTGGATACCAAGGGCAACCAAGTGATTTGGTCCCCGATGGGTGCTCGGTTGTTGTTGCCACTACCGAGTCCGAAGACGCTATCAACGCGCTGGAGAGGATCGCAGACCAACTTGGTGCGGCACCGAGTGATGTTTCCTCTGCTGTTTCTCTTCCGGATTTTCCGACCGATGATGGTCCTTTAGACATCGACGGGTTGGGCCGTATCGTTGCGGCGTTGCAGCCGGAGAACGCTCTGGTCGTTGACGAATCCGCGACCTCTGGAATTTTTTGGTTTCCCTATTCGATGACGGCACGTCGTCACTCGTGGATGGGGTTGACGGGTGGGGCGATTGGTATCGGTTTGCCGTTGGCTGTCGGCGCAGCGCTTGGTGCTCCCGATCGCAAAGTGCTTGCGTTGCAGGCGGACGGCAGCGGTTTGTACACCTTGCAAGCGCTGTGGACGATGGCTCGCGAAAATCTCGATGTCACTGTGGTTGTGTGTGCGAACCAGGCTTACCGCATTCTTGAGTTTGAGTTGATGCGTGCCGGTGTCACCGAACCGGGTCCAGTGGCGCGCTCGCTGACTTCTCTTCAAGGACCTGCACTCGACTGGACCTGTCTTTCGGTAGGGATGGGGGTCCCCGCTGAACGTGCCGAGACTCCGGGTCAACTTGTTGCTGCGCTTGAGCGAGCGCTCGCCATCAAGGGCCCTCGACTGATCGAAGCTGTGTTGGCAGGGTGAACCACAGCGATACCGATCGCATGTCGGGCGCTTGCGCCGCGCATGCTGTTCGCGGTCGCCCTGGCGTACCGCGTTTCGTGATCGCGTTATTGTTGGTGTTCTCTGCGTGTCCCGCGTTTGCGGAATTGCCTGTTTCTGGGTCGGTCACTTCCTCGAGTGAAGACTTGCCCGAACCCAATGACCTCCAGGAATATGCCAGGCGCATCGGTGTAGAACTCCGCCTCGTCGAGCGTGCCAACGCACGTCTTTGGGCAGGAGTTCGCCGCAAAAGTATCTCTGCGGTTGATAGCGCGTTGCGCGCTCGGGCGTATGTAGATGTTGTCGATTCCCGCGGTGCGACTCCGCTCATGGTTAGTTCTTTGCGCGGAGATATCGCCGCGGTCGAGCGGCTTCTAGACGCCGGAGCTAACGTCAATCTGGTTCGTGGCGACGGACGTACCGCAGCAAGCCTGGCCGCGCGCAAAGGCAACGGCCGCATCGTTAAACAATTGCTCGGTGCTGGCGCCGATCCTGTTCGTGGCGGACAGGGTCGGCGAACGTTGCTTCATGTTGCGGCAGCAGGAGGAAGTAGCGCTGCTGTCGATGCCGTGCTCGCGGGTGGTGTGCAAGCCGACGTTCGAGACCGGCAGGGGGCAACTCCATTGATGCTGGCCGCTGGCGCAGACGCCGCAAAATCCGTTTCTTCGCTCCTGAAGGCGGGGGCGGCAGTTGGTGCGTCAAGCGAGGATGGATGGACGGCGCTCATGCACGCCGCGGCGGCCGGATCTTCCGAATCTGCGCGTTTGTTGTTGGACGCCGGTGCGCGCGCAGATCGTAAGAGCAAGCTCGGTTATGATTCGATGCAGTTGGCGATTGCCGGCCAAGCCCGAGGCACTTTGGGCCTGGTGCTGGAGTCGTGTTTAGCTTCGCCGGATTCGCAGTGCGGGGCGGAGGTCGCATGGTTTCATACGGCAAACCAAGGGTTGGAAACGCCGATCAGGGCTCTGTTGAGTGCAGGATTTGAAGTTGACACGCGTCAAGATGACGGTCGCTCGGCGTTGGCAGTAGCCGCTGCCGGAAACCGCGTTCTCCTTGCACGACGGTTATTGTCTGCTCGTGCGGATGTCGAAATCGTTGACGAAGTGGGTCGGCGCCCATTGCACATCGCTGCAGCCTCAGGGGCTACCAAGATTGTTCAAGACCTACTTGCCGCCGGCGCTTCTGTTGATGCGCAGGTCGCTGGCAGTGAGGCGACCGCAGGCTGGACGCCGCTTCTGCTGGCCGCTTCCAGCGGGAACACCGAGTCCTGTAGAAGCCTTGTCGAGGCCGGCGCGAACATTTTTCTAACAACCCCTGGTGGACGTAATGCGGTGCACTTGGCCGCCTGGCACGGTTCCCATTTGACCGCGAGTTATCTTCTTCAACAAGGGATCCCTGGCAGACAGAAAGATGAGGCGGGTTTTACTCCACGGCGGCTGGCGGAAATCGCCGGGCATGAGGATGCGAGTAAGCTTTTGCTTGCACTGGAAGGGGTGAAGTTCGCTCGGTGACTACCACGCGATCCACTATCGTCGCGGCCTTGGCTGCCGCATTGGTCGCGATTGCTGTCTCGTGGGCCTTTCGCCCCATTGAGCGCGGTGTTCACTTTGACAATCAAATTTACTTCTTTATGGCCGAGCGTTCGGCTTCGGGAGAGCCGCCGCACGTTTCGCTGGTCGATCACAAGCACCAGGTTTCTACGATTCTATCCGGTTGGGCGATTCAGGTCGGGCGCGCCGTTGGGGTCGAGGATGTTTTTGCCGCTCGGGCGTTGAGCATCGCCGTGGCGGTCAGTGTGCCAGCCACGGTTGCGTTCGCCGCCGCGTCGATTTGGGGAACGCCGGTTGCCGCATGGGTGGCTGGTGCCGTCATGGTTAGCTTCCCCGACTTCTACTTTCAGGGGGTGGTTGGTTTTCGACCGAAGGTGTTTATGGCGGCGTTCCTCGCCATGGCGCTGCTGGCACACGCTCGCGGTTTTGTTTTGGTTGCCGGGTTGTTTGCTGGTGCCAGCTTCCATTGTTGGCAACCGGCGCTGTTGGCGAGCGCCGCAATCGGGGCGTCGTTTTTGATCATCCGACGCTGGCGCGATGCGGTCGTTTTTTCAGCCGGGTTCCTGATTTTTACATCATTTTACGAGGGGTGGTTCTGGGCTCACGGCGCTCTCGGCGAACAACTTTTCCAAAGCTACCGCATGCCGGCAGACGTTGGCGGCTATCGGTACCCGAGCTTCGAGCATGGAATGAAGTTCTTCACTTCGATGGGGCTTTGGCGGCAAAGCGGCCAAGCTTTCTGGGGTGTGGGCTTCATCGCTATGGCCGTTGCTTTGCCGCTGATTGCGCTACTCGGTCCTCGGGCGACGTATCGCCGTGTTTTGGAACAGCCGGCCTTAGCCGCCTGGGCCATGTTGTCCGTCGTCGCCGTTGCGATGACTTTCTTGGATCACCAGGGCTATCCCGATTTGTTCTTTCTACACCCATTGATGGCGATTGGGTTCGCGGGAATGTTCGCCGCGATGATCCGCCGGATGCCCGGTGGCTGGGCAACGCGTGCGTTGATCACCGCCCTGCTGTGTGCCGGGATCGTGGATAATGGTCTGGGGCGGTTCAAGATGTTCGGTCCGGCGCGCGATGGCCTGGCCAGACAAAAAGAACACGCGTCGCTAATCGGCCTTTTGGAAGAAGAGTACGGCCCGGTGTGGGCAATCGGCTGCCCGCATCTTCTGGCGCTTGAGCGACGGCCAAACTTTTCTCAGTTCGGGATGTTAGTCGACCCGAAGGTTCGGCACTACGCGGCCACCAAAGCGGGCCCAAGCGGTTTTGATCCCACCCGCAACGGTCTAAGGCCCGGGGCTCTCATCGTTTCGCGCGGTGGAGAACGTGCGGCGATGCCGCGCTTTGATGCCTACTACGAACGATTTCCTGTCGCCGAATTGAACAAGGATGGCATTCACGTGTGGGTCGCGCGCGATGGGCGCAGAAGACCGAGCGTCTACATGGCGCCACCGCCAAAACCGAAAAAGGCGAAGAAGCCGTAGCAGGGGCGATTGAGAGCCCTTGCGTGGTTGGGGACACAGCGATGCGAGCTTGCCCGAGCGGGGTGGTGGCCTTCTGACTTATGGTCTTGCTTGAGGGCTTGTCAGTATTCATGATGCGCCGCCATGGTTATCGCCGCTAACGCGCAAAAACTCTTGCCATTCGGTATTTTGGAGAACTCGTGAACTCATTTCAGATCGTCTTTGCCCTTTCGTTGTTCCTAGTCGCCACCCCAGCTCACGCCACCGTCACCATTTGGGAAAACGTTTGCTCGGAAGGTCAGGTCAACAATTCCGGAGTTGGCGACGGATCGACTGACAGCACCGCGACCGGCCACTCGGACATCCGCTATGAAGACACCACCGACGAGCTGTCGTGGAATATTTCTTACACGGGGCTTGAGGCTGATCTCACCGCAATTCACGTGCATGGCCCGGCGATCCCTTCGGAAAGCGCGGGTCCGCACCTCTTCAATGTTTTCACGGGTGAGCCCGACGTCGTGGCTAGCGGCTTAGACCGTCGCGACGATGCCGCGGTGGCGACCGTCGATTTCTCACGACAAGTAGTCGACACCGGCAGTGGCGACTTTGGGCCGGCCGCTGTCGCCGCCTTCATGCAAGACGAGATGGGTTACACAAACATCCATTCGGCGATGTGGCCGTTGGGCGAGATTCGCTGCAACTTGGTGAAGACGGGCGATTTCGAACCGCAAACCAAAGGCCAGAAAAAATGTTTGCTGAATATCGAGAAAACCTTCGCGCAACTGATGGGTAAAGGCGCAAAATCCCTACTACCCTGCGTGAAAGCATCGACCAAAACTGATCCGATCGACTCGGAGGCTGGTCAAGCCTGCGAAGACGGACCGTTCACCACCAAGGTCAACAAGATTGTGGCCAAAGCGGACATCGCGCTTTCAAAGTTTTGTATCGATGACGATGCGCCGACCCTAGGCGTTCCGGTCGATCCGGTGGAGCTTAGCGACATTGTGCTGGGTGCGGCACCCCTTGCACAACTTCCGTTTCTTGGAACCGTCGCCTCGGGTATCGCACCTGAGGACTACTCGCTGGCTGCGGGCAAGTGCATGTTTCAGGCCCTCAAAGGGGCCAACAAGTGTTACCTGGCCGCCTATAAAGAGTACGCGGTGTGCGCGAAGAAGGGCCGTGCCGGTAAACTCGGAGTTTCGTTTGTTTCTCCTTTCGACTTCGCGAAGTGCGTCCAGAGTGATCCCAAAGGCAGGGTCGCCAAAGCCTGCAATACTGGCAGCACGCTTGAGAAGAAGGTTCTCAAGCATTGTGGCGACGGAATTAGTGAGGTGGCTCTCGCGTTTGGAGTCGCTGATGCCCAAACCAGCGCCGCCACAACGGGCAGCCTTATGCGTTGTTTAAGCTGTCGAGTGGCTATGTTTACGTCTCTTCAGGGGCTCATCGCCGATGGCGCCGATGAAAGTATCGTCGTTCCGTTTTGTGAGATCGCCGACGATGGTCTCGATAACGCGAGCTGCCTGGGCTTTTAAATGAACGCCGCGAAGCATTCCAGTGCGCGTGGCAAGTATCTCGCCGAGTGGAACATCCCAGCAGCGTAGAGAACCCTTCAACAGCGCGCCCGTTTGACGACCGGCGATTCTACGCGTTTCGCTCTATTGCGGTCTCGTATGGGAGCCCTGCGGAAACGGTGATGTGCGCGCGCACCGCGTCGATGAATATTTCGGCGTGCAATGCCACAACATTTACGTTTGGAAACCAGATAACCATGGTCTCCGGCCGAGCTGATTGTGCCCGTACCAACGGTTTTCCCCTGCCTGCCACGGCGATGTTCGACTGCGGTGTGTGCGGCACGATCGTTCTCGACAATAGTATCGGTCTTCCGGTTGAGCTGTTGAGCTGTTGAGCTTCGGCGTCAAATAGATCAGGTCGCGGGTGGAGGTTGCGGACGCGACTTTCACCCGCCCTTCTAGATGCGCGCCCGTCCGAACCCCGGCAATCGCGACAAGTGTTTGACCACCGTCGAGATCGATGCGAACGGCGCGATATCGATTCCCGCCACCCGCGCGCACTCTGCCAGCGCGTGGACCATCGGATCGGCAAGACTCATTGAACGTCCGGCCGAATAGTTGCCGGCCTCACGTTCGATCAACCGATCGATACTAACCAACGCTTCTTCGAAGTCGGCGATCTGTTCAACTCCGGCATCGCATCCGGAAGCATCCAGCGGTGCCAGGACCTCGGCGATCGCGTACATGGTTTGGCGAACGTGCGCGCGAAGGTACGGGTCGCGTGGCATCAGCGGCGGGCCGGGATGGCTCTCGTCGAGATACTCAAGCGTGGCAACGGTTCCGGCTACGACGATCCCTTCGATTTCCAGACAAGGCAGCACGCCGGTCGGGCTCATTAGCAGGTAGGCGTCGTGCTCCGGCCCGCTCGCCGGTACTTCAGCTTCGCGCCATTGCAGGTCCTTTAGTTCCAAGCCGATACGAACGGCGAGGCAGCCGGGAGACGCCTGGCGGAGGTAGAGATAGACGCGCTGGGAGGGCATGGAGGACGTCGAATCTAGCAGGCGCTCGCGTTTGGCCAAGCCTCGGCGCGACACAGGCTCGCCTGCTGCACGGGCATCAGTGGCTTTGTCGATTCCGATGCACGCGGTTAGGAAGAAGAGCTTCGGAGGAGTTTCCTATGTCGATCGCTATTCGAGCCCATCACATGTCGTTTCCCGTTCGCGATCTCGCTCGGTCGCGCGCGTTCTACGAAGAATTGTTTGCGGTTGAAGAGCTCCCGCGACCTGACATGGGCTTTCCCGGTGTTTGGTACCGCGTGGGCACTGGTGAAATCCATCTGCTCGAAATCCCCGAGGGCGTCGAAACCGCACCGCCGCCAGCAACATTGAACCCCTTGGACCGGCACGCCGCCTTCTCCATCCCGAACTACCAGGAGGCTCTGGCTGAACTCGAAGGGCGTGGCATCGAGGTGCTCGCGACTTCGGTGGAAAATGGCCAAATGTGGCTGCTCGACCCCGATGGCCACATTCTCGAGCTGATTTGCCCACCGGCTTGACGCATTGCGGCGCTTGCCGTAATTCCCACGCTTAAACCTTAGGATCGATGTTGGTCTGAGGCCGTTTCGGGCCTTGTTTCCCGCGCTACTCGATCCCCGCTGTGGAGGTGCACCCCGTGCCCAGTTACGCCTACGACCGTCTGACCGCTCTCGACAATTCCTTCCTACAACTCGAGCAGCCCAACGCTTACATGCATGTGGCTTCGACGATGACGTTTGAGGCCGGCCCGTTGGCCAAGCCCGACGGCGGTATCGACGTGGATCGTCTGCGAAAGATGATCGAGTCAGTGCTGCACATGATTCCGCGCTACCGGCAGAAGTTGCAGTACATTCCGCTGACCGACCAGCCGGTTTGGGTTGACGATGATCGCTTTAACATCGACTACCATGTGCGGCACACGGCGCTTCCGCGTCCCGGAAATGTGACGCAGCTTAAGCAGCTTTCGGCGCGCATCATGCAACAGCATCTTGATCGTCGTCGCCCGCTTTGGGAGATGTGGGTTGTTGAAGGCCTCGAAGATGGCGGCTTTGCCATCATCTCGAAGATTCATCACTGCATGATTGATGGCGTGTCGGGGGTGGACATCATGAACATCCTCATGAATCCGACACCCGAGATCGAGTACCACGAAGCGCCGGCTTTCGTGCCGCGCCCGGCACCGGGTTCAGCTGAACTGATCGCCAAAGAGATGCTGCGTTACGCGAGCCTTCCGATATTAGCGGCGCGTGAGATTTCTTACCTGGTCACGGAAGCAAAAGATGTACGGCGCAATTTCATTACCCGTGCGCGTGCACTGGGTGGGGCCTTGGGTGGCAGCTTTAGCTCGGCATCGTCTACGCCGATCAACCGTGAGATCGGTCCGCACCGACGCTTTGACTGGATGATTACCGACATCGAAGAAGTTCGTCAGATTCGGCGATCACTCGGTGGGTCGCTCAACGATGTAGTTTTGACCATCGTTGCCGGAGCGGTGCGACGCTTCATGCAACGTCGCCTTGTCGATCCGGCCAAACTGGATTTCCGTGTCATGGCTCCGGTAAGCGTGCGCACCGAAGGTGAGAAAGGACAGCTGGGCAATCGGGTGTCAGCATGGATCATCGAGATGCCCCTGGGCGAGCCCGACCCGCGCAAGCGACTTGCAGCGATTTCGCGCCGCACCAATGAGCTCAAGGAACAAAAGACCGCCGTCGCCGCCGAGATACTGACCCAAGTCCTCGAATGGACGCCGTCCACCTTGCTCTCACTGGGTGCCCGCAATTCTTCGCGTCTACTTCCGTTCAATTTGGTCGTGACCAACGTCCCTGGACCGCAGGTACCGATGTACATGATGGGCGCCAGGATGAAGGCGACTTACCCGCATGTTCCGCTCCTGGACAACCTTGGACTGGGGATCGCGTTGATGAGTTGCGACGGTCAGCTGTGTTGGGGCTTTAACGCCGACTACGACCTGCTTCCCGACCTTGGAGCGTTCATCAAAGGGATCAACGAGTCTCTAGAAGAGCTCAAGGTGCTTGCCGCCGAGCGTGTGGAAGGAAGCGGCCCGAAGGCTGCGGCGGTGACCATCGAGGCGCCGGCGCCGGCTTCAACTCCCAAGCGCAAAGCAAAGGCCCCAGTCAAGAATGGGAAAGCCGCCGCGCCGACAACCAATGGTTCGACGCTGACTCACTGATCTCGAGTTTTACTGTGTAGCTTGTGTAGCTTGAGCAGCTTGCTCGGCTGGGGCTTGCAGCGCGTCGAGTTCGAGTTGGGCTGCGTCGGCGTCTTCGTTTCGTTGGGCGCCGCGGTAGGCACGAATCAAGGCAGCGCGGTTGTCGGCAACCTCGCTTGCCGCAGCCACGGATGCTTCCAGTGCGGCAATCGCCTCGACTGGCTGTCCTTGGTCGAGGCGCACCAGACCTGTCATGAAATCAGCCTGAGGGGCGAGGGCCGGCCGTAGGGTTTTGGCTGTCACGAAGTCGCTCGCCGCTTCATCGTAGCGTTTTTTTGCAAGCAGTGAGGCCCCGCGGTTGTAACGGATCTCAGCGCGAAGCTGCTCGAATGCCTCGGTACTTTCGCTGGCGTTTGGCATGCGATCCAAGGCTTCGTCGAACTGTTCGATCGCATCGTCGTGCATGCCGTAGCGAGCCATTCCGCCCGCGAGATAGGCGTACGCTGCCGGGTTGCTCGGCTCCTTGAGCAGTACGGCTTGAAACGCGAAGAGTCGCTGATCAATTACTTTTCTAACTTCAGTCGGCAGCCGTACGAGCTGATCGTCGCCCGGCGCGAGCTGGGCCGCAGTTCTCGCGAGCTCTGCAGCGCGACCCAGGCTGTTCAGGCGTTGATGCGCCCGTACCGCTTGGCGGTAGAAGTCACTGCGGTCAGGAGCGAGTCGAATCGCCTCGTCCAGTTCTCGGGCCGCATCGGTATCCTGGCCAAGCTTGGCATGCCCGACTCCGAGCCAATAGCGGGTTGGCGCATCTCCGGGTGTTAGTGAGGCCGCCACTGCCGCTGCATCGCGGGCCTTGTCGTAGGCTCGCATATTCCAGTAAATCGAAACCAGGCGCTGGTGGCTGCCAACCACGGTTGGCGCCAGTTCTGCGGCGATTGAACAGGATTTGGCTGCTTCTATCCAGGTCAGATGGCTGGCTTGGGCGTCGCATAGGGCGAGCTGGGCACGTGCGTTCTCGGGCTCGGCTTCAGCCTTTTCCTTGGCCGCGGTTATCGCTGCCGGATCCACGGCGGCCGGCCAGCGATCGTAGGTGAAAGGGGCCTGGAATGGCGCGCGCACTGAGCCGGCGGCGCCAGCTGACGGCTCGCCAGCTCCCGTCTGGACCAACGTGGCACAGCCGCCAAGGCTGGCGCAGATCAGGGTTGTGATGGCGATACGGGACAAATGGAGACTGCTAGAGGATGGTGTTTTGAACATTTCGTCTATTCTATGCGCAAGGGACGCGCCCGGAAAGTTCCGCGCGCCGATTGTCACCGCTTTCGGTATTTCGATTGCCCCTCAGGAGGAAACTTTATGACCAGAATCGCCACCGTTGTCGTCGTCTCGACACTGGCTGTTGTCGTTGCCGGCTGCAGCACCAAAAGCGCGGTCGTGTATCCCAACGCCCATCTGGACCGTGTCGGGCACGTACAATACGAAGCCGACCTGGCGGGCTGCATCGCAATGGCCGATGAGCATGCCGCTGGTGCCAGCAGCTCAGGGGAGATCGCTGAGCGTGCGACCCAGGGGGCAATTATCGGCGCTGCAGCCGGTGCAGCAAGCGGTGCGGTCCGGGGCAACGCAGGTCGCAATGCCGGCTCGCGCGCAGCAGGCCGAGCAACTTCAGGATTGCTCTCCGGGGTCTTTGGAAGTGATCGCCCCCACCCGATTGTCCGCCGCTTCGTCGAGCGATGTATGCGCGACAAGGGCTACGACATTATCGGTTGGGGCTGAACGAGCGCCAGCCATTGAAATAGAACGGCCCCGTTCTCGTGGATGCGAGAATGGGGCCGTTTCCGTTTTTGGTCCAACAGTCTGCGCCGACTGTGCCGCGACGGTTGCACTCAAGATCCTAAGGGGGCGAGGAAGTGTAGACGTGCTGTACGAACGATGAGGGTAGGCCTCTCGGGATAGGTTCTAAAACACCCCGATGAGTGGTCTGGGGCAACGTCTGCGGGCGTTCACTCATCAACCACACCATTGATGTCATAGAGTTGCCCGCACCATGTCGAATTATCTTGACAGGGGAATTGCGGGCTGTTGTTCCGCCTGTGTCGCACGATCATCCTCTAGTGCGAAACTATTGATCTGAATTTCTTAGTCGGCCAACAGCAGCTGCGCAGTGCCTTGTTCGATCGTGTTTGCGACCACTCCTAGCTTCGCCAAAAAGCGCCGTCGAAAACCCATGTTACGCTTGCTGCATGAACAACGCGCAGCAAGCTCCCGCCGATCTCTCTCAGCTCTGTGAGCAAAAACTACTCGATCATTTCGAGCGTGTGATTGCGCAAGGCCGGCGCAACACCGTTCAGTTATTGATCGCGATGAATGAGATCGATGCGCGCAAACTTTGGGCGAAGCATGCATGCTCGTCGATGTTCACTTTTTGCATGGAGCGCTATCACATGTCGGAGGGGATGACGGCGAAGAGGCTTTGGGCGGCGCGCATTGCCCGGCGATTCCCGGTTGTGTTGGGGATGCTTGAGCGTGGCGAGCTGCATCTGACCGCTGTGCATTTGCTTGCGAACCATTTGACCGACGCGAACCACAGCGCGGTCCTTGTGCGCGCCAAGCACAAGAGTGCGCGGCAAATTGAACGCCTGATAGCTGACATCGCACCGCGGCCCGATGTGCCGTCGCGGGTTCGGGCACTGCCTGCTACCAACGACCGCGTCGCGCCACCGACAGCCGTGCAACTCATCGAGGCGAGGCTTCAGTCGCAAGGCTCCGGTTCGCAGAGCGCTGCTTTGCCGGGAGCCCCTATGCCGGCGACCGCAGCTCGCGGCCGGATCACCCCTTTGGCGCCGCGTCGCTACAAGGTTGAGATCACGATCGATCAGAAAACCCACGATCGGCTTCGCGCGCTTGAAGATTTGTTGAGTCACCAAGAGGCGAGAGATCCCGCTGCCATTGTAAGTCACGCCATCGAATTGCTGCTCGCGGAGACCTTGAAGAAGAAAGCGGCCCTCACGGATCGCCCCCAAAAGCCGGGAAGCGGCGTTGGCACTTCCCCGCGAACCCGCGCTATTCCGGCAGCGTTACGCCGCGCGGTTTGGTTGCGCGATGATGGGCGTTGCGGATTCGAAGATGCGCAGGGCCATCGATGCCGTGCGACGCGCAACCTCGAATTCCATCACAAAATCCCCTTCGGGCGTGGGGGGCAGCACGAAATCGAGAACATTGAACTGCGCTGCCATGGGCACAATCAATATCAAGCCGACCTGGACTTCGGTCGAGCTTTCATGGGAAGAAAGCGCGGCGAAAGTTTTCAACAGTCTGCGCCGACTGTTGGTGTAAGCAGCCGAGAGAAGAACGTCAGCTATCGAAACGAAAACGGCCCTGTTCCCGCAGAAGCGAGAACGGGGCCGTTTTTGTTCCGTACGTCGGTTGTCCGTCTACATCACACCGTAGGCGATCATCGCCTTGGCTACCTTATTGAAGCCAGCAATGTTGGCTCCTCTGAAATAGTCAACGTGACCACCGGGTTCGGCGCCGTACATCACACACTGCTCGTGAATGTTCCGGATGATGTTGCGTAGGCGCGTCTCAACTTCTTCGGCTGGCCAGGACAGGCGCAGGCTGTTTTGACTCATCTCCAAACCCGATACTGCGACCCCTCCGGCGTTGGCTGCCTTCGACGGTGCGTGTAGCAGACACTTGGCCTCTTGGATGATCTTGATGGCCTCCGGCGTGGTGGGCATGTTGGCACCCTCGGATATCGCGCGGCATTTGTTGGCCAAGAGGGCGCGTGCGTCGTCGCCGTCGATTTCGTTCTGCGTTGCGCAGGGGAAGGCCAGGTCGCAATCGGTGTGCCAGGGGCGTTTCCCTTTGTAGAACTTTCCCCCGAACTCTTTGATGTACTCGGAAATACGGCCGCGCCGGTTGTTTTTCAGGTCCATAACCCAATCGACCTTGTCTACCGTGAGGCCTTCTGGATCGTGGATGAAGCCGTCGGAGTCCGACAGTGTGACAACTTTTCCGCCGAGTTGAATCAGCTTGAGCGCGCAGTAGGTGGCGACATTTCCTGATCCCGAAATCAGACAAATCTTGCCCTCAATAGTTTCGCCAGCATGAGCGAGCATGTCTTCCATCATGTAGACGGCACCGTACCCGGTGGCTTCGGTGCGAATCTGCGAACCGCCGAACTCTAACGCTTTGCCGGTCAACACACCTTCGAAGCGATTCAGCAGCCGTTTGTATTGGCCGAACATGTAACCGACTTCGCGGGCGCCAACTCCGATGTCGCCGGCAGGCACGTCGGTGTCCGGTCCGATGTGTCGGCTTAGTTCGGTCATGAAGGCCTGACAGAAGCGCATCACTTCGTGATTCGATCTTCCGCGCGGGTTGAAATCCGCACCGCCTTTACCACCGCCCAGGGGAAGTCCGGTCAGGCTGTTCTTGAACACCTGCTCAAAGGCCAAGAACTTCAGAACGCTTTGGGTCACTGTCGGGTGGAAGCGAATGCCTCCCTTGTAAGGGCCGATGGCGTTGTTCTGTTGGACTCGGTAGCCGCGGTTGACGCGAATCCCGCCTTGGTCGTCTTCCCATACGATGCGAAAGCTGACGATCCGGTCCGGCTCGGTCATGCGTTCCAGGATTCGTAGCTCCTGGTAGATCGGCTTGTCTTCAATGTAGGGGATGATGTCCATGGCGACTTCATGGACTGCCTGGTGAAACTCTAGCTCACCGGGGTTGCGGCGCTCCACGCCCTCCATGAACTTCTTAAGATTGTCTGCGTGATGGGTTGCCATGATTCTCCTTGTGACTTGGGGACCCTTTCGGGCGCGCACTCCTTATAAAGCTGGACTGGCGCGGAAGCGTCAAGGGCTTGGGAAAATTCTCGGGTCGGAGCGGTAATTGCGGGTTGTCGCTTGCCAAGGAGCTGCGGGGGTTTCACGGTGTCGGTGTGTCGCGCGTTATCTCCAACTACTTCCGGGGCCCCTTCGCCGGCCCCGCACCGTTTAGAGAGCGGGCGATCCTTTGGATTTTTCTCGTCTTACTCTCGCCACCGGTGTCCTGGGCCGCTGCCGATTGCCGGGTGGCCGGTGGAACCCGGCTTAAAATTGGCGACACGAGTTCGGTCTCGTCCAATCTTCTGGTGAACAGTTCGGGCGGTGTAATTCGTTTGCTTGGCGGCGTGACGTTGGCCGACGATACGACCACGACCGGCGCTGCTGTCCGCCTTGGTCCCCGCACCAGGGTTTTCGATCTTCTTGCGAATACCATTGAGACCGGAACCGGTGCGCAAATACGAGGAACGCAAAGCGCAGCACCCGCGCTGCCATTTGAAGCTGACTTTTGTGCGCTGTCGCAGACACCGGGCTGTGGCCAAGGGTCGTTGCGAATCGCGCGTCGATCGGTGAGCACGCCGTTGAGCGCTGGCGACTATGGTCGTGTGGTTGTCGGCAGCGGGGCGACGCTAAAGCTGGCAGCGGGTCAGTTCCGCTTCTGCGAACTGCGTGTCGCTCGCGGTGCACGTGTACTGCTAGCCGGTGGCGCTAGTACCTCTGTGTTCATTAGAGATCGGCTCAAGCTGGGGCGGGAGGCCGTGCTCTCGTCGTCCGAGCCATCGGCTTTGCCACTGGTTGAGGTGGCCGGCACCAGCGTTCATCTGGCTTCGAAAACTACGGTCGCCGCCAATTTTCGCGCTCCGTCGGCATCTTTTCGCGCGCGACGGGAACATCGATTTGTCGGGAATCTGTGCGCGTACGGCGTGTCGATTGGGCGCAACGCGAACGTGGAATGCGTGGCTCCACTTTGCGGCGACGGCTTGTTCGACGTCGCTACCGAGCAGTGTGATCCGCCACACGACGCTGCGTGTGCCGGTGCTTGCACGTTCGATTGCAGCTGTCCCGCTTCGTCGGATTTGTGGCGCTTTGTCGATGTAACCGAGTCGGCGGGGGCGGTTACGGCCTACGAACCAGATCTGGATTTGGACCGCGGTTCGCTTAGGGAAGTGGGGACGGTGGCTGGGGGCGTCGCCGCGGGTGATTTCGATGGGGATGGTTGGGTTGACCTGTTCACCGTCGGCGGAGCGCTGGGTCGAAGTCGGCTACTACACAACCGAGGCGACGGGACGTTTGAAGAAATTAGTTCCGAAGCGGGCCTGGCGGTGGAGGGAATTCCGGATTCCGGTCCTTCGTTCGCTGACATTGATGGTGATGGCGACCTCGATTTGATCGTCGGTGCGATTCTGGGTGCAACGATTCGTGTTTACGAAAACAACGGCGGCGTGTTCTCGGATGTCTCAGACTCAAGCGGTTTGGTTTCATCAACCGTCAGCAACATGGGCACTTCTTTTGGTGACGTAGACAGCGACGGAGACCTCGACCTGTTTGTGTCGCATTGGTTTTCTCGAACCGACGACGATTCGTTCGTTGACCATCTTTGGGTTAACGACGGCGACGGCCACTTCGAAGGGGGCGATGCTGCTGCGGGCTTAGATCTCTTCAACTCGCCTCCCGGTTTCAGCATTTTTACATGGACGTTTACCGGTGGGTTCGCTGATGTCAGTGGTGACGGCGCAGTCGATCTCTTGGTCGCCGCGGATTTCGGCAGCGAACAGTACTTTTTGGGCGACGGTGCTGGTTCGTTCACTGAGGCCACCGGCCCGGTCAACACGAGCGAGAACGGAATGGGCCAGGCGATCGCCGACTACGACAATGACGGCGACTTGGACTGGTTTATTAGCAGCATTTTCGACCCCAACGGGGTCCCCGAAGCCAATTGGGGCACAAGCGGAAATCGTCTCTATCGGAATCTCGGCGACGGAAGTTTCGAAGACGTGACCGAACAGGCCGGAGTGCGTGAAGGATTTTGGGGCTGGGGTGCCTGCTTCGCCGACTTCAACTTGGACGGTCGCCTAGACCTGTTTCACGTCAACGGGTTCACTTTACCGGACATTGACACCAGCGAGTTTGATGAAGACCCATCGCGACTGTTTTTAGGACGCGATGACGACACGTTCGTCGAAAGCTCACTCGAGTTGGGATTGGATGATCGTGGCCAGGGCCGTGGTGTTGTGTGCTTCGACTACGATCGCGACGGTGACATCGACTTGTTCGTCGCCAACGCTGTTGGGCAGAGTTCACGGTTATATCGCAATGACGGCGTCGATCTCGGTAGCTTTCTCCAAGTTCGTCTTGTCGGCCGGGCTCCCAACACGCAAGCGGCTGGCGCTCGGGTTTACGTTCGAAGTGGGCTGACGACGCAGATGCGAGAGATTCAGATTGGTAGCAACTACGTGTCGCAAAACCCGGCGGTGGCGCACTTCGGATTGGGGTCCGTCGACATCATCGACGAGATGCGCATCGTTTGGCCGAACGGTGCGGTCACTGTCGAAACCGATGTCGAGACCGGTCGTTTCCTCATTCGTAACCAACCCTGAGATTGCCTTTTGGGGCCTCGTTGCATCCGAAGTCGTCTCGCCGTATCTGCCCCTCAGGCCTTGGTTCGTTTCGCGCGGACCGCAGGCCAAATTTGCGCTACAGGAGTGCTGGCAACGTCATGTCCGAGACCTCGTCTGATCCGATAAAAAAAGAACTTAGTGACCTTCGCGCGACCTATAATGATCTGCGCTCGCGTGGCCTGGCTCTGGACCTGACTCGCGGAAAACCGGCCGCTGATCAGCTGTCGCTGAGCGATGGCCTAGATGGGATCCTCGACGGAGACTATCGCGCTGCCGATGGCACCGACTGTCGTAACTATGGGGGCCTAGACGGCCTTCCCGAAACCCGGAAACTCGGCTCCTGGTTTCTTGATTGTGATCCGGACGACGTCATGGTCGGCGGAAACTCAAGCCTTACGCTGATGCACCAATGGGTGATGCTGGCGATGGGTGATCCGCTACCAGGCGCTACCATGAGTTGGTCGGCCGAAGCCGCGGCCGGCAGCGGCAGTGGCACCGTTCGTTTTCTGTGCCCGGTTCCCGGCTACGATCGTCACTTCACGATCTGCCAGCAGTTCGGTATCGAAATGATTCCGGTCGCCATGACCGACGACGGTCCGGACATGGATCTGATCGAAGAGGCCGTGGCCGCAGACCCGATGATCAAAGGAATTTGGTGCGTGCCTCGCTACTCCAACCCCACGGGAGTCACGTACAGTCGCGAAACGGTTGAGCGTTTCGCACGGCTGGGCTCTGTGGCGGCGCCCGGTTTTCGAATTTTCTGGGATAACGCCTACGCGCTTCATCATTTGGGTGATGAGATAGCAGACATGCCGTCGTTGCTCACACTCGCGCGTGAAGCCGGAAACGAAGACACGCCGCTATGCTTCGCTTCGACCTCGAAGGTTACATTCGCTGGTTCAGGCGTTTCGTTTTTGGCCGCGTCGGCCGCGAACCGCGATGCGTTGCGCAAGCGTATGGTCGCGGCAACGATCGGCCCCGACAAGGTCAACCAGCTTCGTCACTCACGCATGTTCCCCAATCGCTTAGCGCTCGCCGCTCACATGGAAATGCACGCAGAGTTGCTGGCTCCGAAGTTTGCCGCTGTTGAGGAAGCGTTGGTTCGCGATCTTGGTGAAGGCGACTTCGCGACGTGGACGCAACCAAGCGGTGGCTATTTCGTGTCGTTGGATGTCGCGCCGGGCCTGGCCCGCGAAGTCATTCGATTGGCTGGCGAAGCTGGTGTCAAGTTGACGCCGGCTGGAGCGACGTCACCTTTGGGTAACGATCCGGACGACACCAATATTCGCGTCGCCCCGAGTTTCCCGCCCTTGGAGGAAGTTCGCTCGGCGATGGAAGTGCTAACGGTGTGTGTTCGCTTGGCGACGCTCGATGCTAGGGTGGCTACGGCGGACAAGGGTTAGTCCGCGCAACGTTGGTATACACGGGCTTCATGGCGAGGCCGGTGTATTCCTAATGCAAAAAAAGCCCGCCGCACACAGTGCGACGGGCTTTTTTTACGTTCGCTCTTCGCTCGGTTACTTCACGCAAATCGGACAGAAAATTCCTAGATCTTGTCTGACTGCGACGCGAAGGGTGATTAGAGTGTCGGATGCGCGCACAGCACCGCTGCCGACGCCGTTAAGGTCGCCGCAAGTTGGGCCCAACAATGTCGTGCTCGTGGTTGATGACGATGTGGTCGTGGTCGTGATCGAGCCGTTGCACTAGATCTTGGAGATCGTGACGTTGGCCGCGATCGGGTTCGCGAACGGGATGACCGTGTCGAATGCCGATTGTACCGATAGGTCAAAATCTCCGGCTACCGGAAAGCGTCCGGCTGGAGTCCAGTTGCACTCGCCGAGAACGCGCGGTCCAGAGGGGACTGCGGAGGGGGTGCCGATCGCGTTCAGAGAAAGGAGTCGGCTTGACCCGGTATCGGCAGCTGATCCGAATTGGCTAGACTTGATTTCGCATTCGACGAACTGCGCTTCGCCGGGGAACTCACCTGGTGCGTTCCGGTAGTGAAGAAGGACCGAAACCGATCGTGCCGGCACCGGCGTATTCTGTTGAAATGTGATGACGCAGTTCGGATCAACCGCGGCCGCTGGCAAAGCTGTAGCCATGATCGCGATTGTCGCGACCACAAAAAGTCCCGTTTTCATTGATTCTCCCCGTTTGATTCGAATGGGTCGCGGCGCCCTGTGCCCGCGACGGCTGGGGGCCATACCAACAAACGTATTGATGTGAAGCGCAGGCGTGATGCCAAAAGCGCCGGGGCTCGGGTTTGCCGATGTTAGCGGTCGCTACGCTCGCGACGGGATTCAGCGAATCGTTGCCGGATACTGTCCGGCGCGTTGTTGCCGGGCTTTGCGGTCAGGTCTTGTGGCGCAATTGGGTGGCCATCGCTACCGAGCAGCGCAAGTCCGGCCACGCGTTTCCCACTCTTACGATCGACGAAAACCAGCGGCTCGTTGTCGGGCCCGTAAACCCACTTGTCGCCCCACTCGCGAAGAGCGTTCAAGACGTTGCGGAGATCCTTGCCCCGTTCGGTCAGACGGTATTCCGCGCGAGTGCCTGATTCGGTCAGGTCGTTGCGTTCAAGAATCTGCGCGTCAACCAGATCGCGCAAGCGGGTGGCCAAAATGTTCTTTGCGATCCCTAGGTTACGTTGGAAATCGGCGAAGCGGCGGGTGCCGAACATCGCTTCGCGGACGATCAATAGGGTCCACCAGTCGCCAACCACATCTAAGGTTTGGGCGACAGAACAATCCATGTCGTCAAAGCGTCGTCGGGACATTTTACGGACGTGACCTCAAGGCCTCTGGAAAAGACCACTGAAGCAGTGGTATCAAGGTTGGTTGCATAACGAAACCATTCGGGTAGGTTTCTTCTCGACTCGAAGCCCCGACTTTTCGGATCGAGACAGGGAAGGAGACAACGATGAGCGATTGGCTGCCCACTGCCTGCAACCTTTGTGAGTGTAACTGCGGACTCGAGATTCAACTCGGCGGCGAAAACGATCGTCATTTCACGCGGATCCGCGGCGACAAATTGCATCCCGGTTCCGAGGGGTACGCCTGCGAGAAGCCTCATCGCCTCGACTACTACCAGAACGGGCGCGACCGCATCCTGAATCCGTTACGCCGCCGCAGCGACGGCACCTTCGAAGAGATCGACTGGGATACCGCGATTTCCGAAGTCGCCGCCAAGTTAGTTGCCATTCGTGACGAGCACGGAGGCGACAAGATTTTTTACTACGGCGGCGGAGGTCAGGGGAACCACCTGCCCGGCGCTTACAGTGGAGCGACGCTAGCCGTTCTTGGAAACAAGTTTCGCGCTAATGCGCTGTCGCAGGAAAAGACTGGTGAGATGTGGGTGACCGGCAAGATGTTTGGTGCTGGTACGCGTGGCGATTTCGAACACGCCGAAGTTTCGGTGTTCGTCGGTAAGAACCCTTGGCAGTCGCATGGCATCGCACGCGCTCGCGTGACCTTGAAACAGATCAAGGCTGATCCGGCTCGTGCGATGATCGTGATCGATCCGTGTGTGACTGAGACCGCTGCGATGGCCGACTTCCATCTGCAGGTAAAACCCGGTGGTGATGCCTGGCTACTCGCTGCGATGGCTGGCGTCCTGGTTCAGGAAGACCTCGTCGATCACGACTTCCTTGATGAGCACACGGCAGGTGCCGATCAGATTCTTCCGCTATTCGCTGAAATCCCCGTGGCCGAGTATTGCGCGACCTCCGGCGTTGACGAAGATCTTGTGCGACGAGCGGTGCGGCGCATTGCCGCGGCGGAGACGGTGTCGGTGGCGGAAGATCTCGGTGTGCAAATGAACCGCCATTCGACGTTGGTGAGCTACCTACAGCGGATGTTGTGGACGCTGACCGGAAATTTCGCCAAAGAAGGCGCGGCGCAGGTCTTTACGAGCTTGATCCCGCTGGCAGGTGGTGGCGGGGCGATGTCGGGCCCGCGCGGCAGCCGAACTAGCCCAGTGACCGGCTCGCGCATCATCTCCGGACTAACCCCATGCAATGTGATCCCCGATGAAATTCTGACCGATCACCCCGATCGTTTCCGCGCCATGATTGTTGAGAGTGGAAACCCGGCTCACTCGCTCGCCGATTCGCAGCGCATGCGTGAAGCGCTGCAGAAACTCGACCTAGTGGTGGTCATTGACGTCGCGATGACCGAGACCGCTCGCGAAGCCGACTACGTACTGCCGGTAGCAACGCAGTTCGAAAAATGGGAAGCGACGTTTTTCAACTTCGAGTTTCCGCGCAATGTTTTTCATCTGCGCAAACCGTTGCTCGAAGCCCCGTCTACCGTTCTTACCGAGCCTGAAATTCACGCCCGCCTAGTCGAAGCCATGGGCGCAATGCCCGAAGATGCGATTGCTCGATTGAACGCAGCTCTGGAAGGGGGCCGCGAAGCATTTGGTGCAGAGTTCTTCACTGTCGCTGCTGAGAAGCCCGAACTGTTCAAGTTGGCGCCGGTGATCTTGTTCCGAACGCTTGGCCCAACTCTTCCCGACGGTGCCGCATCTGCGGCGGTGCTCTACGCCGGAGCACACATGTGTGCGCAGACCTACCCCGAGGCCGTAAAGAACGCCGGGTTCGAGGGCGAAGGAATGCAGGTGGGCGAGAAGCTTTTCGACGCCGTGTTGGCGGGGCACTCCGGCATCGTGTTCAGCGATACGAAACCCGAGGAAAGTTGGAAGAAAGTGCGCACCGCCGAAGCGCGTATCAACTTGGCGATTCCTGAATTGTTCGACGAGCTCAACGGACTGGCGACTGAGCAAGCGCCTGGTAGCAGTCGCGAGTTCCCTTTCTTGTTGTCGGCCGGTGAGCGTCGTTCGTTCACGGCCAATACCATTTTCCGCGACCCGGAGTGGCGCAAGAAAGACGCCGAAGGAGCGCTACGCGTATCCCCAGGGGATGCCATACGACTTGGCCTGGTTGATGGCGGGGGGGCGCGGCTGACCACGAAGCGTGCGTCGGTGACCGTGGTCGTTGCGGTGCACAAAGCGATGCAAGATGGACACATCTCGCTCCCAAACGGTTTGGGCTTGGGCTATCCGGACGCCGAAGGCGCGAGCGTAACTGCCGGTGTGGCTCCCAACGAACTCACAGCAACCGAAGACCGTGATTGGGTTGCCGGGACACCGTGGCACAAATCGGTGCCGGCACGTTTGGAAGCTGCATAGTCGGAAGCGGCATAGCTGGAAGCGGCATAGCTGCGATTTGTTGTTGGGGCGCAAGGCTCATCAACGCTGCAAAGATTGTGAGGGTTCGGCGACGCTTGCGTGTGGCGTCGTCGAACTGCGCTTGCATCGCCGTTGCGCGACCGCCAAACCGAAGCCATGCACTACGGCTTAACCCAATTTCCTACCGACTATTCGATTCAACCCGGTGAACTTGCGCGTGCCGCCGAAGAGCGCGGCATCGAATCGCTGTGGTTTGCCGAGCATACGCACATTCCGTCATCGCGACTCTCGCCATGGCCGGGCGGGGCTGAACTGCCCAAGATGTACTACGACACCTATGATCCCCTTATCGCGCTGACGGCGGCGGCGTCTGCGACCAGCAAATTGAAAGTCGGCACTGGGATTTCGCTGGTGATCCAGCACGACCCCATCACGTTGGCGAAAGCCCTGGCTTCGCTAGATCAGATCTCGAGCGGCCGTGTGTTGTTCGGGGTTGGTGGCGGCTGGAACAAGGAAGAGATCGAAAACCACGGGGTACCGTTCGAGCGTCGCTTCAAAATTCTTCGCGAACGAGTCGAAGCAATAAAAGCCATTTGGACGCAGGAAAAGGCCAGCTATGAGGGAGAGTTCGTGAACTTCGACTCGATCTTCTCGTTTCCGAAACCGGTGCAGAAGCCGCACCCGCCTATCCATGTCGGCGGCGCGGCGCCTCACGCTCTGAAGCGGGTGGTCCGCTACGGTGACGGTTGGATTCCGATTTTGGGCCGGGGCTCCGGCGCTCTTCCGGAGCAGATCGCCGAAATGCGTAGCATGGCGCGCGAGGCTGGCCGCGATGCTGATGCGATCGAGGTGACGATCTACGGCTGCCCAGCCAAAGCTGACAAGATTAAGGAATTCGAAGATATGGGCGTGGCGCGAGTGACGTTCTTCGTTCCTTCGGAACCGTCAGAAAAAGTGATGCCGCTGCTCGACAGGTACGCGACGCTGGTTGGCTAGAAGAAAACTACTTGCGGCGATCAGCGCAGCGTAGAGCGGCAGTCGTGATTCGAAGAATGCGACTGTCGCCAAAGGGTGTGCCGACACCCGAATTCAACACGAGGCCAACTGACAGGTTGCGATCAGGGTCGGCCCAGGCGCCCGAGCCGCCAAAACCGAAATGTCCAAACCCGTGTGGTATGCGCGGCCCCATCGTGAACACGCGGTGGTAGCCTAAGCGCCAATGCATCGGGAAGGGGATGACCCGATCCATGGTCGTGTTCTGAACCTTGCGCGCTTTGCGAATCGTTTTCTCTGAGATGATACGGACGCCGTCGAGTTCGCCACCTGCTGCCATCATGGCGTACATGCGTGCGAGCGAACGCGCCGTGAACATGCCGTTGGCAGAGGGAACGCACGACTTTACAAACTCTTCGGAGTTCCAATCCAGCTCGTCCATTCCTTCGGGCAGCAGCGAGTTCACGACCTCGTCAAGATCGATCGGGATCGATAGCCAGCGCAGCCAGCGATTGGTGCTGTTCAGATATTCGATGAACCGATCGGCATTTCCCTTGCCTGCCTGAATGCCGGCCATAATGAGCTTGGCGCGGCGGCCGAGTGCTTCTTCAGGCATACCGACGAACATACCATCCAAGCCTAGCGGCTCGACCAGCTCTGTATTGAGAAACTCTGCGAAACTAACCCCCGCCACACGCTGAATGATTTCGCCTACAATGTAGCCGTAGGTCAGGCCGTGGTAGCCGTGTTCCTTTCCGGGCAGGTGGCGCGGCTCGGCGGCGGCGATACTGTCGATCATGTACTCCCAGTCCATCATTCGACGGGCGTGATCGGTCATAGAACGAATTCCGTACAGACCGGCCTCGTGGCACATGACCTGGCGAACGGTGAGATCTTTCTTCCCGGCTTGCGCGAACTCCGGCCAGTAGCGCGACACTGGGTCGTCGTAGTCGAGCTCTGCGCGATCAACCAGAATATGGAGCAGCGTCGAAGCCACGCCCTTGGTTGTCGAGTACGACAACGAAACTGTGTCTTCAGTCCAAGGCGTGCCGTCTTCGTCGCGCGTTCCGCCCCACAGGTCGATGACCTTGCGGCCACGGTGATACACGCACACGGCAGCGCCGCCTTTGCCGTCGGTCGGCAGTTGCGCCTTCAACGCGCGAGCGACCGGCCAAAAATCTGGGTGAATGCGACCTTCCATTAGCTATCCCTATTTTGGAATCAGCAGAGCCCATCGAAAGCAACCAAACAGCGCACCACAAAAATCGGGGACGGGTACCGATTTCTCAAAAAGGGGACAGGTCCCGAAATCTGTGCCTTGCCATCGCAAGGCGTTGCCGCGGTCAGGCCGGAGTTTCGGAATCAAACAGAAGAAGGAGCGAAGGCAGCACGAGCAGATCGCCAAACAGCGCCGTGATTAAAATCGCGATCGAGACGATCCCCATGTGCACTGCTGCGAGAAAACTGGACGCCGTCAGTACGAGGTATCCACCGATCAAGAAGACGGTTGTCGTCACCATGGCGCGCCCTGTCGTGCGCAGCGTTGTTTTCACAGCCATCTGTACGCTGGCCCCGGCGCGTCGTTCGCTGCGATAGCGCGCGAGAAAATGAATGGTGTCGTCTACGGCCAACCCCAGTGCCACAGGGAACGGGACAATCGTCGAAAACCGCAGGCTGATACCGACGACCGCGATAAAGGCCATCCCGAAGGTCAGCGGCAGTACGTTGGGAATCGTGCTCAAGGCGGCTGCGCGCAACGATCCGAACGACAGCCCGATCACGATGACGATGAGCGGCAAAGCCAGGTATAGACTGCGAACAAGTGTGGAAATCAGGTACCGCGACGAAGAATGAAAGAGCGGAAGTTCTCCCGATTCGAAAATCTTGATTCCTTCCGGAAGTTCTCGAGTGAGCTCGCGCAGGCGTTCGATCGTGGCTTCGTACTCTTCGGGAGGCTCGTCGTGGGTCAGCATCGAAATCCTAGCCGCCGAGTAATCGTAGGTGACAAGCCGGTCGAATTCGTTGTCACCGCCACTCATTTAAAACAGCAGTAAAGATTGGGCGACGGCTTGCGCCGTATCGGGGATCTTGAAGAACGCTGGATCGTCGTCGTTCAGCGCGCGATTCATTTTGCGGACGAACTCCGCGGGGGTGGACGCTTCGGTTATCCAGGGAAGCTCGAGCAATCCATCGCGAACTCTTTCGATCGCCGCCAAAACCTCGGGCCTCTTGATCACATCGGCGGCGTCGCCTTGAACGACGATGTCGAGTGGTCGCGAACCTCCGAGGCTCTGTTCCATGAACTCTTGCGCGGTTACGGCAGGATCACCGGCGCGCAGGTCACGAATGTATCGTGAGTCAACGTAGACGTGTGTCGCGGCCACTGAGGACGCAATCATCGAGCCGATGCCAGTAGCGACCCAGACCTGCGGGCGCCTCGCCACCGTTCGACCGACAAGGTTCAATGCGTTGTCGATGAGCCGAAGCGCGCGCTGATTGGCAGGTTCCATCGGGCGGCGACGTTCAAACAGAATCAGTGCTGCCGGCATGAAGACCAGCGCTCCGAGGTACGAAAAAACGATTCCCAGCGCTCCGTAGATTCCGATGTCGCGAACTGTCGGCAGCTCGCTCGCTGTCAGCGACAGAAATCCGGTGGACGTTGTCAGCGATGTCAGGAAACAAGCGCGGCCCACATCACGCATCGCACTTCGCAGGCAAGTGTCAGGAGAGTCGTCCGGGGCCAGCGCACGATTCTCTAGGTAGCGGTTAAGCAAGTGCACGCCGTCGCTCAGCCCGATGACCATGATGAGCGTTGTTAGAACCCCTTGCCCGGTTAGTAAGGTCATCGGACGACCACTCATAGCGAGAACGCCTAGTGTCCAACTTGCGGCGATCAGCACCGGCGCGATTGGCAGCCAGGTCGCGCGTAGGCGCCCAAACACGACCCACAGAAGAAATGTGCAAACGACTCCGGTCAGTGGAATCAACACGTTGCTGTCACTGTTGATGTGGCTGACAAGGACGGAGTCCATGTCAGGCAGGCCCGTGAGGTGGAACTCGATTCCTTCGATTTGTTCGCTGTCCAAAATGGCCTGGACTTCGGCGAAGTAGCGCACGCGTAGCAAGGGATCGGTAGACCACTCGGTTAGGCGGGCGATCATTCCGGTGGTTCGCCCGTCCCGGGAGATCAGCAGGCCTCCCACGACCGGATCGCTCATGACCCGCCGACCCGCTTCTTCGCGCTGCCCTTGTGTGAGCGGCGGGGCGCCAAAAAACTCTTTGGTTTCCAACCCAGCGGAGCTTCCGCGAATATCCAGCGCGTTGGTCAGACTGACGACGGTTTCGGTACCGTCTAATGCTTCAAGATTTTCGGTGACGCGCGCGATGCGAGCTAGCGACTCGGCACTAAGTAGCTCGTCGTCACTCCGGCCCAACACCCAACCCGAGTCTCCGGCCCCAAGCTCCTCTTCGAATTTTTCGAACCGCTCATACTCAAGCGTGCCTCGCGGAGCCATCTGAGCGAAGGTGAAATCGAAGTGTCCATAGCGGACTCTGCGCAAGGATCGCGGCTGCCGCTAGAGCTGCGAACAAAACGACGACCGTCACCGGTCGCCCAAGAATAATTTCAACTGTTCGGCGCATCTCCACCAGAAGGTGTCTCTTGAGACTTTCCAAAAGACAATTGAGGACGAGTTTGCGATCTATTGGATCAGCCGGGGCGTTCTTTTATGTGGCGAAGAGTCGTGACAGGATCCGCCTCCTGCGCCTAGCAGTAAATTTTTGAGGAGTTCTCTATGAAGTTTGCGGTCGCCTTCGCCAACACTGGCCCGTTTGTTCAACCTGACGCTCTCGCCAACCTGGGTATTCGTGCTGAGGAAGCCGGTTTTGAAAGTTTGTGGACGGTTGAGCATGTTCTCGTTCCCGTCGGCTATACCGCCGAGTATCCGTACTCGTCGGATGGCAAGATGCCGGGCACCGAAGAGAACCCGATCCCCGACCCGGTTTTGCCGCTGGCCTTTCTCGCCGCTGTTACGAAAACACTGCGGTTAGCCACCGGGGTAATGATTCTGCCGCAACGACACCCCGCCTACGTTGCCAAGGAAATCGCGACTCTGGACGTGCTGTCGAAGGGCCGTGCGATTTTTGGCGTCGGCGTTGGTTGGCTGCACGAAGAGTTCGCAGCGCTCGGTGTCTCGTTTGATGACCGTGGTTCGCGCACCAAGGAATCGGTGGAAGCGATTCGTTCGTTGTGGTCGCCGGGCGCTCAGAGCTTCGAGGGCAAGTTTTTCAATTGGGGGCCGGTCGAATCCAATCCCAAGCCCGTTCAAGCCGGTGGCGTTCCAATCGTTGTTGGTGGGCACACGGTGTTGGCCGCAAAGCGCGCTGCCCGCTATGGCAACGGATTTTTCCCTGCTAGGGCGAACGCCAAACAGCTCAAGGAGCTTCTCGAAGCTATGCACGCGGAGTGCAAGCGACTGGATCGCGATCCTTCTGAAATCGAAATTACGACGGCGCTTCCGGGGCTGGATTTCGATCGAATCAAAGAGCTCGCCGACATGGGTGTGTCGCGTTTTGTAATCGGCCCTCCAGGAAAGGACGAGAAGTCAGTGATGGACGGCCTCGCGCAATTCGGCGACGGCATCATCGCTAAATTCAACTAGGGGTAGCCTGCTATGAGCGACATTCCATTTTCACTGAACACGATTGCCGCGATGATCAGTATCGCACTGGGCCTGCTCGGACTGTTCGCCCCTTATTTTGTTGCCGAGCTGGTTGGCATTGTCGCCGACGATCCACGTGGCGTGTCTGAGGTACGAGCCACGTACGGCGGCATGTTTATTGGATTTGGAGTCGCGGCACTTATTGCTCAAGATCGTGCAGCGTTCGTCACGCTTGGCTGTGGATGGCTAGGGGCCGCAGTGGCGCGCGTGTTCGCGATGTACCGCGATCAGGCCATGTCGGGTGCCAATGCCGGTGCGGTCATCATGGAAGCCGTAATCGGCGCAATGTTCCTATTCGGCCCCGGCAAGTAACAATCGGGGACGGGTACCTATTTCCGCGAAAGCGGAAATAGGTACCCGTCCCCGATTTTACACTACTGCGGCGATGTCTTTGGCTAGGTGGGGGGCTTCGGCGACTTCTAGGGTTGCCACGGTTACGCGAAGGCCTGGCCCGGTACGGATGCGGAAGCGCTCGCCAGCAGCTACCGCCCATCCGCGAGCTTGTAGCGCTGCAATCGGTTCGGCTTCCTCTCGAACGGGAATCCAGACGTTCATTCCAGATCGCCCACTGGCTTGAATCCCGTGCTCAGCCAAGGCGTCGATCAGTGCTTTGCGGCGCAATGCGTAGGTTTTCTCGGCGCGAACCAGCCCACGAACCACCGTCGGATCGGTCCACAGTGAGACCACCATCTTCTGGAGAATTCCGCTGACCCAACGCATTCCGGCGCGTTGGCGGCTACGTACCCGTGAAATGGTCTGAGCGTCGCCCGCGGTAACGGCTACTCTCAAATCTGGCCCGAGCGCTTTTGCTACCGAGCGAATCACTGCCCAATTGCGGCGGTTCTTTTCGACGAGAGTACAGGCTTTGACACCAGCTACGCGTGCTGCGTGATCGTCTTCGATGATGAGTAGGTCGGGCGCGGTACGAAGAACGCGGCGCAAAACACGGGCACGTTGTTCATCGAGAGCAGCGCCAGTCGGGTTCTGTGCTCGTGGCGTGATGATGATTGCGCGAGCTCCAGCCGTCAACGCGGCCGTTAGCGCTTCAACTTCGAAACTGGACTCATCGATCGCGACGGGGACAGCGACAAGCCCTAGGGCCGCAACCAGATCGATCACATTCGGGAAACTGGGATCTTCAACCAGTACGCGATCTCCTGGTCGCAAGTGTGCGGCCAAAACTCGATCAATCGCATCGAGCGCGCCGGAGGTCACGGCCAGATTGTCGGCAGCGATCCCGTCGTTCGCGAAATCTGCCTGCGCCAGGGCCAGCAACTCGGGTTCCTCGAGTTGCTCTTCGTAGAGTCTCGACGTGTGAGGAACAGCGGCCAGTGCTCGACTAAGATTCGGCAGCAATCGGGGGTCGGGGTTGCCGTTGCGCAGGTCACGAACGTCGGTCGGCAACGCGGCCGCCACGCGCGGCGCCAGCACCTCGGATGTTCGCAGGAAAGTCCCGGCACGCCCCCGCGCGACGACGACACCGCGCTCTCGAAGCATGCGGTAAGCGGCCGCGATGGTCGTTGGACTGATGCCCTTGGCCTTGGCGAGCTCCCTTACCGTTGGCAGTTTTGCTCCTGCCGCCAACAAACCTTCATCTGCGGCGTGCTCAATCGTACGCGCGATCTCGACAGCGCCGTTATTTTTGATATATTTATGTAACAGCATCAATTTGTTTTGTTATGTAACATAAAGGGAGACTTGAACGCAATGTCAAAACCGGAATTTGGCCCGAAGTCCTACGGGCCCGGCGAGCGAAGCAGAGTACGGCGGCGTGCCGAACGCGCCAGTTATGATCGCGAAGACGTACACGCTGTCCTCGACGCGGGGCATGTCGTGCATGTGGGAATGGTGATGGACGACCATCCTTTCGTGCTGCCGATGGCATACGTCCGCGTGGACGAAACGGTTTACCTTCACGGTTCGCGAGGGAGCCGGCTCATGCGAAACCTCGCGAAAGGGGAACCCGTGTCTCTGACGGTGACCCTTGTCGACGGTTTGGTTTTGGCGCGGTCAGCGTTTCATCACTCGATGAACTATCGTTGTGTTTCGGTGTTCGGCTGCGGTCGTGCGGTCGAGGAAGACACTGAGAAAACGCGTGTCCTGATGGCCATGGTGGAGGGCTTGTGTCCCGGGCGGGCTGGCGACACCCGAGTTCCCAATGAGGCCGAATTGGCTGCCACTTTGCTTGTCGGCGTTGCGATCGACGAGGCGTCGGTGAAGCGTCGCAGTGGCCCGGCGGTTGACGATGAGAGCGACTATTCGCTCGACCACTGGGCTGGAGTTGTAAGGCTGAACACCGCGCCCGTCGCGGTGGAAGCGGATTCCAGAATGCCAAGCGGGACGCCACTTCCGGGCTATTTGTCGCGGTTCGTTGGCAGCTAGAATCTCGTACGCTCAAGCGGTTGGTCTGTGAAATTCCCGGCGAACGGAGATAGGTAGGCTCGATGCGCAATCTATTCATCGTGGATGTGTTCGCCGAACGACGCTACGCAGGAAACCAACTCGCCGTTGTGGTTTCCAAGGAGCCGATCGCGCCCGAAGAAATGCAGGCGATCGCGGAGGAGATGAACTATTCGGAAACGACCTTCGTTTCCTCCGGGCCCGAGGCTGTGGTTGGCAACGAGGCGAGCTTTGCTGTTCGCATCTTTACGCCGACACAAGAACTTCCGTTTGCCGGTCATCCGATTCTTGGCACGGGTGCCGTACTGCGCGACCACGTACTCGCGGAACCTGCGTCGTCGCTGACTCTGATAACGGGTATTGGACCGATCCCGCTTCGTTTCGAGGAAGACAATTGCGCCGACTTGCGGGTATGGATGCGCCCGGGCGTTCCGACTCTCGGTGACTCTATGGCGCGAGGTAAGGCTGCGGCGCTGTTGGGTTTGTCACCCGATGAACTTCATCCCCTGCACGACCCGATCGCAGCGGCGATCGGCATCGGTTTCATCCTGGTCCCTTTAGCTTCGACGAGTGCTTTGGATCGGGTGAGTTTCGACTTGACGGGCTGGCGCGCCCTTCGCGCTTCAGGTCTGGATGCCATCGGGATCTTTGCGTTCGTCGAGCAAGCCCAGACGGAAGGAAACGATCTTGCCGCTCGTATGTTCTTCGACGCTGGCGGCGCCCGGGAAGACCCAGCAACGGGCAGTGCCAATACATGCCTGGCCGGTTGGCTTGCCAGCACGCGCCCGATCCCTGAAAGCGGGCTTTGTTTGCGCGTTGAGCAGGGCGTGGCGATGGGGCGTCCTTCGATCATTCATCTCGGCATTTCACGCGGCGCCAGCAACGCCGATTCGCCAGCTGCACCGAGCATCGAAGTTGGTGGGGGTGTGATCTTGTCTGTAAAGGGCGAGCTCGTTTGAACATCCTGGTTGTAGCGGCCCGCGTTTGAAATTTTCATTCGAAGTCTTGGCGAAAAGGCTAGGCGTGCGCCAAGGCGTTGCCTACATGATCGCCAGCGCGTTCGCCTTCAGCGTGATGACGCTGTTGGTGAAAATCGTTGGCGCCCGCCTGCCATCGCAGGAGATCGTTCTCGTGCGCGCGCTCATCAGCCTTGGCTTGAGCTGGGTGTTGCTACGTCGCGCCGGCATTTCGATTTGGGGAAAGAACCCTAGGCTACTCGTGGCGCGGGGATTCGTAGGGTTTCTTGCTTTGTCTTGCGTCTACTACTCGGTGACTCACAACCCTTTGGCCGAGGCGACGATCATCCAGTACCTTTACCCGGCGATCACCGCAGCGTTGGCGACCCTGGTTCTTGGCGAACGATTTCCCCGCCGACTACTGTTGGCGGCACCGGTGAGTGCAGTCGGATTGGTATTGATCGCCAAGCCCGCCTTTCTGTTTGGTGCAGGGGTAGCGTTGGATCCAGTGGCATTGTGGGCGGCGGTTGTTGGAGCGGTTCTCACATCGGTGGCTTACGTTCTGGTGCGACAGCTCGCGATGAAAGAACATCCTCTAGTGATCGTTTTTTACTTTCCGCTGGTTACGGTGCCGGCGACACTTCCTTTCGTGATGACTCACTTTGTCGCGCCGCGCGGCATTGAGTGGCTTCTTTTGGCAGGTGTCGGGCTGGCCACGCAGGCCGGGCAGGTGTGGCTGACACGCGGCTTGCAGATGGAGTCGGCGGGTCGTGCGGCCGCTACTTCTTACCTTCAGGTGATCTTCGCCACATTCTGGGGGGCACTGTGGTTTGGGCAGTTTCCTGACGGCGTGGCGATTGTCGGCGGTGTGTTGCTGGTCGGAGCGACCCTCGCGGTCGCGCTGGAAACAGATCCGGCTTGAAGACCGGAGAATCGCGGTCGCATCGATTGGTTTGCGATGCCGCCTACCGATTGCGACAACTCCCAAAGAGCTCAAAGAGCACAACGGGCTTAAGCCATGACAATTAGTAGATCCGACATCACCATTTTTGGTGTTCTCAACGTTACCGAAGACTCGTTTTCTGACGGGGGGCGTTTTCTCGATCCCACCAAGGCGATCCAGGAGGGGCTGCGCCTCGTCGCGGAAGGGGCCGATGTGGTTGACGTCGGTGCCGCGTCGTCTCATCCGGAAGCCGTTGCAGTTTCGGCTGCCGAAGAAATCGCTCGGCTGGCGCCGGTCGTCAAAGAGCTCTCCGCGTCAGCAGTGGCGTTGTCGATCGACAGTTGGCGTACCGAAGTGCAGCGCTGGGCTTTGGCACAGCCGGTGGCCTGGTTGAACGACATTCGCGGATTCGTCGACCCGTCTTTCTATGCCGAGCTTGCCGATTCCGATTGTGGCTTAATCGCGATGCACTCGCTTGCCGGCGGTACGCGAGCGGTTCGAGAAACATTCTCTCCCACTACTGTTCTAGCGCGCATCGATGCTTGGTTCGCTGAACGATTGAACACACTCGAACAAGCCGGAGTGACGCGCGACCGTATTGTGCTGGACCCCGGGATGGGCCTTTTCCTTGGTAGCAATGAGCAGGCTTCAATCGCCGTACTTCGAAACTATCGTCATTGGTGTGAGCTTTTCGATACACAACTGATGGTCGCCGTGTCGCGCAAATCCATCATCGGACGCCTTACCGGCAAGCCGGTCGGTGGACGACTCGCGGGTGGTCTGGCTGCTGAGCTGTTTGCGATTGATACCGGGGCTCGGGCCGTGCGTACGCACGAACCGGGCGCTTTGGCGGACGCTCTCACTGTTCGCGACGCGCTTACAGGTTCTCCAGAAACCGACGGATAATGGCCGACACTTCGGTGGGTTTCTGCCAATGAATCCAATGTTGCCCAGCAACGATTTCGTGCACCGCATTGGGTAGCGCCGCAACGTTGGTCCCTTCTTGCCAGAACATACTATCGCCGGCCATGACGAGAATCGTGGGGGCGCTCGCTCGCCGAATTGTTTCCGAATGATCGATGGTTAAAGCGATGCGCGCGATTTCCAGGAGCCACTCCTGGCGAGCTATCGTGTGAACCGTGCCGTCTGCTTGTTGGATCAACCCGCGGTGGAAGGCGGCCATCACTTCGTTCGTCCCGCTGGCATAGTGCGGTAGGCATTTGGCGTGTGCGTCGGCGGCTTCCAGGCTAGGCCAGGAACCGAGTTCCGGTGCCAGAGTTGTCTCGACAAAGTCTTGCGCGGAAATAGGAACCGCAGACGCTGGCGACGGGTCGATGAGAACAACCGCGCTTGTGCGATCGGGATGCCGAGCCGCGAGTAAGGCCGCAAGTTTCCCGCCCCAAGAGTGACCACCCCAGATTACTCGGCCGGGCCAGACACGGCCCACGGCTTTCAGGAGTTCATCGGCCAAGAACTCTAGGCTCCAGTCGTGTGTCGCGTCGCTCTTTCCGTGCCGCGTTCGATCGTTTCTGGAAAGTGTTCGACGTGCCAGCATTGGCGGTCGGCGCCCGTGAACTTTCCGCGACTTCCAGATAGATAGACGGTATGGAAACCTTTTCGGCTGCGGGTAAATTCCTTGTTGGTTCGTTGTGGGTGTGGGGACTTCTGTCTCTCGGCTCGCCCGAAGGGCCGTACGCTGCCACCGGTCTCTCTGTTATGAGAGCGCTCATCCTCGTGCATTTCGTTGAGATGATTGGGTTTATTCCGCAAATTCGCCGGCTCGGACAGCCGTTGTTCCCGAACGTTCCGATGGTCTTCGTGTTTGGTGTCTTTCAGTTGTGGTCGCTGCGTGCCGAGACTGAAGCGAAGGCCAAGGCCGAGGCGATCCTGACAGGAGAATCCGCAGATCAGCCGCAACGCGATCGAGAAGATGGCGAGGCCTGATCTCGAGCCCTGATCCTCCGCCCGGTCGTGATTTTACTGCGCTAGCGCAAGTCCCAGCTCACTCCTGCTTCGGCCAACGCGTCCAACGAGGCCACAGGATCCAAAGCTCGACCCGACGAGAGCACCCCGATGTCTAAGCCTCGGCCTTCGGCCAACCAGATTGCTGCGAGCGTTACGAGTTCCGCCGAAATTCCGTACACGTCGCGACCCTGGGCTCGAAACACGTGGGCGCCGCTTTCGGACAGCGCGTCCACCCACACCGTCCACTCGACACGCTGACGCTCGCTCGGGGTTGGCTCGCGTACGCCGTTGCGAAGGGTGTTGGCGTAGCGCGCTAGAACGCTAAACGGCGCGGGGCCGGTTTTGCCACGCAGCCCTGAAAGCAGCGCGGTGAAACGAGCAGCGGTGCCGTCGAAGACGACATGACACGAGGCCATGCGCAGCGGTTGAATGTCTAAAGCCAACATCACGACGTCGCCGCCAGCCACTTCAATCGCCGATAGTTCTTCAGCCTCACCCGGCAACCTAATTTGTTTCGGCGTGAATCGGATCTCGGGTTCGACCAGGTTGCCGTCGCGATACACGACGAAGTCTCGGCCAAGCATGTCCAGAGCGCTGGCGAAGGTTCCTCGGCTGGGGCGGAACCCGCGTACGCGGTGATAACTAGAGACACCCACCACCGGGCCGACTCGCTTGTGCAATAGGGCGGCGCCGAACGCACTGATTGCGAACTCAAACGCATGGCCGGTCACGACTGCGATTCGCTTGCCGATTGCTGCTCGATGAAAGCGCTCGTAGACCCTGCGTTGAAAACTCTGCTCGCCGGTTGTGTCCACGTAGTGCGCGCCAGCCTCGATGGCTGCCTCGACTACGGCTTCTCCATAACGAGCGAAAGGGCCTACGGTGTTGATGACGGCGCCCGCGCCTTCGAAAAGGCCGACGAGGTCTTCGGGGCGTGTTACATCGGCGCGGCGTTTCTCGAGCTTACAGCCAAGGCGTTTCTCAAGATCGGCCAGCTTGCGCTCGTCGCGAGCCACGGCGACCAAAGGCACATCGCGGCGCCGAAGCGCTTCGACGACGAGGCTCCCGGTATAACCGGTCGCTCCAACTACATAGATGGGTTTCACGGCGCCGAGATTGGCCTGAAGTCGGTTCGGGCGCGAACTCGTTCGCGTTTAGTGGACGCCGTTTGCAGGGGCGAGCGACGATGGCTCTACGCCCAGGCGCTTCAGGGAAGCCGCCCACATCTCTTCGGGTTTGGTCTGGAACACGAAGTCGGCATCGACCTCGCTATTGACCCATGCACTCTCGCTTAGTTCGGTTTCCAGTTGTGCCGGACCCCAACCGGAGTAGCCGAGCAGGAAGCGAACCCGTCCGGGGGGATGGGCAGCGACCGTGCCCAGCGCGTCGGGAGCTGAGCTCAGAAACAAGCCGGGGACGATTTCGTGGGTTCCGCTGGACTCCAGGCCTGGGATTGGCTCGTGAAGAATCCAGCCCGTGTCGGGCTGTACCGGCCCGCCTTCCCAAGCGATGTCAGAATCGGATCCGCGCCAATCGACTTCGATGCCGCGCAGAAGATCGACAACTGAAGCCTGAGAGGGGCGATTCAAGACGAGGCCAAAAGAACCTTCGCGCTGGTGCTCGACCATGAGGACGACGCATCGCGCGAAGTTTGGGTCGCCAAGTTGGGGCATGGCAATGAGGAGTCCGGGCGCTACAAGAATCTCTGAAGCCATGCCCCGATCCTTAGCGCTCTGCGCTCGGCTGGGCAAGAGACTTCCGGTGCGCGTTGCAAATTAGAGTTGGTCGCAAGGCTAGGTGCTAGCTAGTGCGTCAAGCCAAGGTTGGGCTGCCTGGTCGGCTGCTTTCCGTGCGACACGGATGGTGTCGGGAATGCCGATGCCTCGGTAGGCGTTGCCGGCCAGAACCAGACCGGGAAACGTAGACAACGTCGCGTCGATACGGGCGATGCGATCAAGGTGCCCGAAATGGTACTGCGGCATTGACCTTGGCCAACGTGTAACCAGTGCCTGCTGTGGCTTCTTCGCTCCGAGGAGACGCGCCAAATCGCCCACTGCTGCGTCGATCATCGAGCCATCGTCGCGATCCATTTGCTCGGGCGCCAAAGCCCCACCGATGAAAGCTCGCAGCAGCATAAAACCATCAGGAGCACGGCCTGCAAATTTTCGGCTGCTAAACGTGCAGGCAAGCACATTGAACCGTTCCACGGCCGGGACGACGAAACCGAACGCATCCAACGGGTGGTCGATGTCTTCGCGGCGATACAGCAGGTTCACTGTTGCGGCCGACGAATACTCGATGCCTGCCAGTTCCCGCGCCAGTGAATCGCTCAGACCGCGCAGAAGGTCGGCGGTGACGTAGGACGGTGTCGTGACGATCACCGTATCGGCATCGCGAACCTTGCCGTCGGCGCTGGTGACCTGCCAGCCGTTGGATGTTTGCGTGACTGCGCTTACCGCAGTTTTAAGGGTTATGCGTTCGGCGCCGACGGCTTCGACCAGGCGGGTGGCCAATTGGGCCATGCCGTTGCGCATCGTCACGAACAAGTCGTAGCGGGGGCCGTTCGCTGTGCCGACAGCCTGCTCGGATCGGCGGCGCGCGCGCATCATGGCGACAATCAGGCTGCGATGTGTCGCTTCCATCTCTTTGAAGCGTGGCATGGTCGCGAGCAGGCTGAGCTTGTCGGGGTCGGCGGTATAAATGCCACCGACCATTGGTTGTGCGATGCGTTCGAGCGCTTCGCGCCCAAGGCGGCGGCGTACGAAATCGCCAAGTGTTTCGTCGTCGCTGCTGCCACGTGGCAAAACGAGATCCATCGCCATGCGAATTTTGCCCAATGGGGAGACAACCGATGAAAATGCGAACGGCCACAACCGCGAGGGAGCCATGAGATGGAAGCCCTCGGGCGTGCGAACCAAGCGACCCTTGCGAACGAGAAAACTCCCTCGGTGCGCGCTGTTGGTCGGCAGGATTTCATCGCCGAGCCCGAGTTCTTCGCACAACGCTAGCGCCCAGGGTTTGTCGGTGATGATGGAATCGGGGCCGCGTTCCATGACGCAGCCGTGATCGAAGGCGGTATCGAGTACACCGCCCGCGCGATCGGAGGCTTCTAGAATCTCTAGCTCAAGCGGTCGGCCGGCCTTTTCGAACTGCGTGCGCAGCCGATGAGCCGCCGTTAAACCAGCTAGGCCACCGCCAATGATGACGATGCGAACAATGCGAGCTGGGCTCGTGGTGCCTGCAGACTCAGACAAGGCTTACCGTGCGCTCAGTTCGTGTACGGAATCGACGAGCGCACGAACGGTATCGACCGGCGTCCCTGGCATGATGCCGTGTCCGAGATTGAAGATGTGTCCTGGGCGATCACCGACTTCGGTGAGAATACGTTTCGCTTCTGCACGCACATGTTCTGGCCCTGCAAACAGTGAAACCGGATCCAGGTTTCCCTGGATCGCCAGGTGTGGGAAGCGCTTTGCAACTTCACCAATCGGTGTGCGTTGGTCGGCCCCAATGACAGTCGCGCCTGCTCGGGCCTGCAGCTCCAGCAATGTGGCGGTGTCGGTGCCGAAATGGATCACCGGCACACCTTTGGGGATCATTTCTATTGCAGCGCGTGTGTGAGGCTCGACGTAGAGTTCGTAGTCGTGTGGCGAAAGACAGCCGACCCAACTGTCGAAAAGCTGTACGGCGTGCGCACCGGCTTCGACTTGAGCCCGAAGGTAGTTACCGACCGCGCGCGCCACGAGGGCCATCATCGCATCCCAGGCGCCTTTGTCGCGGTACATGAGTTTCTTCGTATGGATGTAGTTTCGAGAGCCGCCGCCTTCGATCATGTAAGACGCCAGGGTGAACGGCGCACCGCTGAAGCCAATCAGCGGCATCCCCGTCGGTAGCTCGCGCAACAACAATCGGATCGTGTCCATCACGAAAGGCAGTGACGCTTCGACGTCTACTTCGCGCAATCGCTTTACGTCTTGGGCCCCCCGCACAACGTGGGTGATGGCCGGGCCGTCGCCGTGAATGTACTCAAGTCCCAGGCCCATTGGCTCCACGATCAGCAGGATGTCGGAGAACAGGATGGCCGCGTCTACGCCCAGTCGTCGTACGGCGTCGTCGGTTACTTGCGCGGCCAGTTGCGGTGTCTTGCACAGTTCGATGAACGAGACGCGGGCGCGAATTTCGCGGTATTCCTGCATGTATCGCCCCGCCTGACGCATCAGCCAGATCGGAGTGAATGGCGTTTGTTCACTGCGGCAGGCTTTAAGGAATGCCGAATCGTTCACGCTGATCGGGGAAGGCGAAACCTCTGAAACTTGCGAAACTTCTATCTTGCTGCTGACGCGCATTGCGCTGCGCTTGGCTAGTAGAAGGTCTGTGCAAACCGATGCAGCGTGCGTCACGAATAGGCCAAGCTTGGACCGTGGTGGTTCGAAATCCACCGGTAGTTCGAGTGAAGCCAGTGTTTGCGTACACACCGGGCCGATCGACCCGACAACCGTTTCTTTGATCGCTTCGCGCAACTCGGTTTCCCGTTCGTCGCCTCGCGCGACTTCGAGAAGATTGAACGCTTGGTTGGAGCTGGTGAACAGCAGAACATCCACTGTGCGCGCAACGATTTCCTCAATCGCGGCACGCAACGGAGTAAGATCTTCAGGCAACGCCCATCGATAAACGGGGACAGGGATTACTTCTGCGCCATCGTTTTTTAGTTCTGTTAACAACTCGTGGTTGGACACGCCGTACTCTTGAACGGCGATGGTTTTTCCTTGCAGCGATGGACAGCGATCGCTGTTACGGATCTCGGTGAGCAGTTCGCGCCAGGTGTTGGGCTCGGGGACGGTGACGTCAGTTGTGACCCCGAGGTCCTTCAAAGCCGCCACGGGCTTCGGGCCGCGCGCGATAATGCTGGTGCGGTTCGCAGCCTCGGCCAGGGCTGCGCGTTCGTGGCGCGTTTCCATGGCCGCAAAGAGGTGGCGGGTGCCGACCCCGGTCAGGAACACGACCGCGGCGAAGCGACCTGCCAACAGGTCATCGGCAAAACGTAGCGCTGCGGGATTCTCGTCGATGGGAAGCTCGCGCATCGAAGGGGCCGCGATCGCGACGCCTCCTTGCTTGCGTACCAGGGCCTCGCACTCAACCCCCATCCGGCTTTCGAAGAAGGCGACCCTGAGGCCGCCAAAACCGCGCGAAATCGCGGACTTTGGTAATTCTGACGCTGTAGTCATCGTTGTTCCTAAGGGTGTTCGCGACGCGCTGCGCCGGGCAACGAACCTTCGCAGCCGACGGCTGCAGCGGCAAGCGCCAGCATGGCGCGGGCATGGCCGCAGGCCATGCGGGAAACGGCGCGTATTGAGATTGTATCGTCAACCCCATTGACGCCCTCGTGGGGCAGCGTGCTAGGTTCGCTGCTTCGGGACTTTCGTCCCGAAGGGCCAAAGCCAAGGAGGGCACAATGAAGGTAGGAGATATCAGCAACGCAAAGACGGTAACCCTCGAAACGATCTCTCCCGAGAACACCGTCCACGACGCGATCAAGATCTTGGCCGCCCATAACTTCGGCGCCTTGCCGGTGGTCGGTGATGAAGGCCGTTTGATCGGCATCATTTCAGAGCGCGACATTCTTCGCCTCTGCGCGAATGACGACTGCGGTGCGGCGTTGGCGCGGGCGGTCGGCGACGTGATGACCACGAACTTGGTCATTGGTGTCCCCGACGATGACATAACTTACGTGATGCAAGTCATGACTGAGCGGCACATTCGGCATCTTCCTATCTTGGACAACGGCGTGCTGGTTGGCATCGTTTCGATCGGAGATGTCGTCAAAGCCCAGTACGAGCAGAAAGAAACGGAAGTGAGATTTTTGCGGGACTATTTGTCGGGCGCCACGGCCTAGGAAGAAATCACTGGCGAGCTTATGGCTCGACCTCGCTTAACACGCGGCTAGAGACCTTCACTATCGAGTTGTGAAACTGTCTTCCGGGGCCTAGAATTAACGTCTTTCGCCGCCGCCAACGCCCGGAGTTCCTTTGAAGAACCTCTGCTCGATCTTCCTTTCGCTCGTCCTCTGGCTCTTCCTCTCGTTCGTCGCGGCTGTACCCATGCTTTGTGCTTCAGTCGCAAGCGCCGCGCCTCGCGTCGGCGCAGAACTCGAAGCCCGGCTTGCAGCGGACGGGCGCGTTCCCGTTATCGTTTCAATCGACGAATCGGCCTTAGGTGGGAAGCCGTTAGAGATATTGCGCAGCCGAGTCAGGTCACGCCAGGCACGGGTTCTAGCCCGTGTTGAAGCTGCGGATGTCACGGTCAGCTTTCGGTACGAGACAATTCCCGCCCTGGCTGTCGTCGTGACGCGGGCCGGCCTTGATCAGCTGCTCGCCAGTCCCGATGTTGTGGCTGTAGACGTTGATCGCCCGATCAAGGGATTGCTTGGCGATTCGGTCGCGCAGATCAACGCTGATGACATGCAGGATGTTCACGGCCTTACCGGCAGTGGCATCGTCGTGGCAGTCCTAGATTCCGGTTTCGACAGCGATCATCCTGATTTGGCTGGAGCCTTGGTTGGCGAACGTTGCTTTTGCCAAACCTTTCCTGTCGGCGCGTGTTGTCCCAACGGGAGCGGATCTCAATCGGGCGCGGGTTCGGCCGAAGACGACAACGGCCATGGAACGGCGGTCAGTGGTGTGATCACCAGCGACGGAACAGTGGCCTCGATCGGCGTCGCTCCGGCAGCCCAAATCTACGCGATCAAGGTGCTCAACGCGTCGGGTGATGGAAGTGTCGGAAGCCTACTGGCGGGCATCGACCACGTGATCACCGACGTTCCCGAAGCAAGGGTCGTGAACATGAGCCTAGGCGGCCCGACTTTTATGCTGCCATCTGTGACGATCAGGGTGGCACCGAACGGGCGCTGCATCAGGAAACGAGTTCGAGACCACGCAAATGTCGATCCCGGCATGTATCTCGAGTGCGGTTGCAGTCGGTGCAGTTGACGTGCTCGACGCGGTCTCTGGTTTCTCTAACGTGAGTCCGGCTCTGGAACTGCTGGCGCCCGGAGACGATGTAGCGGTGCCATGGCTCGGTGGCGGCACGCTTACCGTCGATGGTACGTCGTTCGCCTCGCCTCACGTTGCGGGGACTGCGGCGCTTCTGTTCGAGGCCGCTCCGGCACTCGACGTTGCGACGTTGCGACGTTGCGTAAGCTTCTCAAGGCAGGTGGGACTCCTGTGGTTGACGCAAGGGTGGGAGAAACGTTTGCGCGCTTAGATGCGCTGGCAACGTTCGAACAATTGGATTGCGGCGACGGGTGCGACGCGAACTGCCAGGTCGCCGGGTGTGGTAACGGGATTGCAGCTGGTGCCGAAGCTTGTGACGACGGCAACCTGCTTTCGCTCGATGGCTGCAGTGCAACCTGCACTCGCGAGCCGTATCCTTACCTTTGCTACAAGGTCAAGAATGCGAAAGACGACCCGAAGTTCGTCAAGGTGCTTGGCTTGAGTTCTATCGACGATTTCGGTTCGCGCACTAACGATGTGGTTAAGCGTACACTGGTGTGTGTGCCTGCCTCGATTAATGGAAGTTGGTCGGAGGCGGTGGCCGATGGTGAGGTATTACGGTTGTACCGTAGCAAGGCGTCCAAAGGGCAGCCGAAGTTCGAACAGATTGCTGGTGAGCGATACCAAAACATCGTCGGGGATCGCGTTGGTGCCTTCACTGCCAAGAAGCCGGTGGACCTTTTGTTTCACAGCGTTGGCAGCGACGTAGTAGATCCACCGCTATTGCCGGGTGCCTTCGTCGCAGACGAAGCGGCCTGCTACAAGGCGAAAGATTTCGACCGGCGTGGCGCGAAGAATCTCGCGGTCGAAGATCGCTTTGGCGAACTGACTCTCGATGCTCGAACTGTAAAGGCGATCTGCAACCCCGCCAATATCGACGCGACCAATCCCGGCGCGGAAGCTGCCGCGGTTCGGCATTTGTGTTTCAAGGTACGCGCTTCGAAAGGTGCGCAAAAATTTTCATCAACCGGTCCGTATTTCACGACCACTGTTTTCGAGTCCGAGGAGCTGACGGTGCGCAAGCCGTTCCAGCTCTGTATCCCCTCGGTTTCGGTAAACTGATTTCTAGTTAGCCACACCGTTCCTTCGCCAAGCGGTCGTGATAGGTCATGCCTTATGATTCTCACCAATATTGAAACAGTGCCGGGAAAGACGATTGTCGAACACTACGGTTTGGTTCAGGGCAGTACTATTCGCGCCAAGCATGTGGGCCGTGATCTGCTCGCTGGTCTAAAGAACCTCGTCGGGGGAGAACTGAAAGGCTACACCGAGCTGCTCCTTGAGTCGCGTACTCAGGCGACGGAACGGATGGTTGCTCAAGCCACGGAGTTGGGCGCGAACGCAATTGTTAACGTACGGTTTGCGACTTCATCGGTGGCTCAAGGTGCGGCTGAGCTTCTCGCCTATGGCACGGCAGTGAAGGTCGAGTAGATGGGCGTTGACGCGTTCCTCGAAGGATTTCAATCCTCTGCGTTCTTCATACTTCTCTTGCTGGGTTATGTCGCCGGGCGTGCAGCAGAGAAAAGGCACTATGCCAGTATTCACAAACGTGAAAATGCTTTGCGGCTGGTTCCGGTTCTGACTTTGAAAACCCTACCCGACCCTACGCCGATATTGGCCAGTGAACTCGTCAGCGGCTCGGTGGTCATTGCAATCGATTTTTACAAGCGATTCCTGATGGGGCTACGCGGGTTGGTGGGAGGCGAAGCTAAGAGCTACTCGTCGTTGATCGATCGAGCTCGCCGCGAAGCGATGCTCCGAATGCGTGACTCAGCGAACGATGCGGACGCGTTCCTAAACTTACGGATTCAAACGGCGACGTTGTACGGCGGAAGAGGAAACAACGCTTCGTCGGTCGAAGTCATCGCCTACGCGACGGCGGTTCGCTTCAAAGAAGTTTGAGCTACGTACCCAAACGGCTCGAAAACACCGCCGATGTTTCTCGAGGGCAACACAGTTGGCGTGAAACACTCGCGAACCTAGCGATTGTTTTGGGCGTGTTGAGCCTTTCCTATCTGTCACTCGGCATCGTTGCTGAAAAAATCGCTGAGCGTGTACCCGCAACCTGGGAGTCGCGACTGGCGGCAATGGATTCGTTCTTTGTCGACGTGGCAAGCAGCGAAGACCGAGCACGGATAGAGCCGATCCTCGACCGCCTGCTCGCTGCAGGCGGTCTCCGTCGGTTGCGTTACCGCCTGATCGTCACCGACGATGAAACTCCAAACGCTTTCGCGTTTCCGGGCGGGACCATCGGGGTGACCAAAGGCTTGTTGGACACGGTTCAAGGTGAGGCTGGCCTTGCGATGGTCATCGGTCACGAGCTTGGTCATCATGACTCTCGGCATGTTCTCAAGCGCTTAGGCCGAGGGTTGTTGATTGTTTTGCCTGCCACGGCGTTGAGCGCGGAGGCGGGTCACTGGGTCGGCAAGTTTCTTCAGGTAGTCGAAAGTAAGTACTCGCGTGATCAGGAACGGGAGGCCGACGAAATTGGCCTTGAGTTGGTCAATCGGGCGTTTGGTACGACCGATGGAGTGCTTGAGTTTTTCGAGAAAATGCTTGCCAAGCGCGGAGACCGCAGTCCGTGGGCTACGATGATGGCGACACACCCCGGACTAGAAGAGCGTATTGTTGATCTTCGCAGCCAGGCTAGTCGGCTGGAGTCGAACGCGGATCGTTAGTCGGAGTGGGGGCGGTGTCAGTCGCCTCGAATCACAAGTTCCGAGTCATCGAACTCAACGCGTCCAAGCTTGGAGAGGACGTTCATCCCCAACAGGCTCGCAAATAATTGGTCATCGCGGGCGACCGCGATGACGACGTTCTCGATTCTCAAATTGCCTAGCTCGATCTCATCGGCTTGGACTCTCGCAACCATTGACGTGCCGTTGGCGGTCTGGACCGGGTAGGTGAAGTCGCGTGGCATGACATGCAGACCGGCTGCCGTCGCATCGGTTTCGCGAAGAAGCAGAACGCTGGCGCCGGTGTCGATCAACACGTGGACCGGCGCGCGATCAACGAGAATGTCGGCGTAGAAATGCCCGTCGTTGTCTCGTGGAATTCGAACAACGCCGCCGTAGGATGCCCGGGTTGGAGTCGCAGACTTTGCCGTTTTTGAACGAACCGGTTGCTCCGGCAGGTCTATGGCGAAGTTTTGTATGACGATACTCGCAGTCCCTACCACGAGCACGATGAGGATAAGTCTTTCCGCCAGCACGCTCTTGTATCCTATGACCGCAGCCGAACCGCGAATCGAAGCAGTTGCCCTAGAACTGGGGTTCTTTCTATGAAGCGAAGAACGTTGAGTCGGGCTTCCGTAGGTAGTGCATCGTAGCGGCTAACCAGCGCCTACATTCTATTGACGAGATTGGGATTCGCCTTCGTGTCGAACGGGTCTTCGATGTCTTCAAGTTCTGGTGCGCGTTTGCGAACGGCTTCTCGCCAAGCATCGGATATCGGAGTTCCATCGCTGAGCGCAGCGAAACCGTAGGGGTGCGACGCGATTTCACTGGCTCCCTGTTCGAGCAAAGAAACTTTGTAGTTTTCGATGAGCTCTTGCAGAACTTCGGACTTCGAAGCGCTGCTTTGGTGTTTTGAAATCGACTCCTGGCGGCGCGGATCAAAGCCGCTGAAGTGAAAAAAGGTCAACGGCGTTTGGCCAATCATGTATTGCCCGGTTGCCGATTTGGTAAGTGGTCGTTCGAACAAATTCCAGTAGGCGACATTCGAACCGAGACTTTGATCAATGCCCACTTCGTCGAATATCGCAGGAACAAGATCTGCCCATCGTTGATCTAGGTAACGATGCTCGGCTCGGTCGTTGACGCACTCGTGTTGGACGCGAGACGACAACCAGCGAAGAAACTGTTCGCCAGGCGTGGAATCACGAACGGCAAAGAACCCCATGTTGAAGATTCCTGACGCCAGAATGGTTGTTTCGTTTTCGGTTGCCTGGCTGGAGGGCAGGTTCGTAACCACATGTGGTGTCAGGATGATCGACGATTGCTCGAGCTTTGCCTCGACCCCTTCCAGGGGTGCAAAGACCTGAACGTCGGCGTCAAAATAGATGGCCTGTTGATAGCCGCGCCGTAGAACCTCGCGAACCGCCCAAGATTTTAGCGCGCAACAAAGCTCGAGTTGCTTGTATTGGAAGGAAAAACGACGCCAGTCGGGTACGCCGAGTTCGTCTGCGAACCCCCGCGCCCGATCCCCTCCAATCGAACGCCTGTGGAGTACATCGCTTTGAGCGCAGTATTTCGAGCGAACTCACACGTAGCGAATCTGTTGAGAATTGCGGGCGGGGTGCTGTGGTGAGCAACGGGCCTACCCCCCTTACCAACTTACATCTTCCCATCCACCGGTCGCGGCGCCCTCATGGAACTAGAAAAAGACATGCCCGGGCCAAGACACATGCAAGGGTAAAGAGTGCTGGCGAACGATCGGCACCGACACCGGCGACTGCTTCGAACTATCGCGCTGCCACATAAACCAAAGGCCGGCCCAGAAACTGGGGCGGCCCTTTTGCGTCCTGATGTCTACAGTCTGCGCAGACTGTCGCGTGCGTGTTCGGTACGAAAACTCGGCCGAACCCTCGTGCCCGCCTGAGCTATATCGACAAAGGGGCCAAAGGGGCCAACGGTGCCTGCAAACGAGACAAGATGCGGTTTACGTGTTCGTCGTCGAGAACCATCCATTCCCCTGCTGCCAACCCGAGTTCGTCCAGAATCAGGTTCCCGATTTTTGTGCGATGAAGCGCAACACACGAATTGCCGGCCGCCGCGAGCATACGCTTGACCTGATGGTACTTGCCTTGGGCTATCTCCAATTGGATCTCGCTGTTGCCGACCAATTCACAATTTGACGCGGCCAGCGGTTCACTTTCGCCGTGAAGCTGAACACCGGCTAGTAGCCGCGCTACGAGATCAGGAGTTGATGGCGTTGTGGTTGTGGCGCGGTAGCTCTTCGATACATGTCGATTGGGCGAGGATACCGCGTGGTTAAACGGTCCATCATCGGTCAACAGTAGGAGACCAGTTGTGTCGTGGTCGAGTCGTCCAACGGGTTGCACGCCCCGTGTAACCAAGTGTGGTGGGAGCAGGGTCATGACGCTTTGGTGAACCGTTGGCTTTCGCGAGCATTCGTAGCCGAGCGGTTTGTGCATGGCCAAATAGACCTGGCTACGACAGAGCCAATCGCATTCTTCAACGCGAACTTGCAAGCCATCAGTCTCGAATTCCGATAGCCGATTTTTTACGGTTGTACCCGCCACACTGACCACGCCGCGTCGTATGAGTACGCGGCACTCCCTTTTGGTGCCGAATCCTTGAGATTGGAGAAGGCGCTCTAAACTTCGTTTGGGCATCGCAGGTTTAATCTTTCAGGGACTACGGGTCGTACAAACCGACGCACCGATGACGCGCGCGATTGGGGTTGCCCGTATAAGTGGGCTAGCCTGCGCGCGATTCAAAGTGATGGCCAATTACAAGTTTACAGTACGCTTCGACGGGCGAGATTTTTTTGGGTGGCAACGCCACAAAGAGCAGCCGACTGTTCAGGGCGCGATCGAAGATGCCCTGACCGAGCTTCAGGGGCATTCCTGTTTAATTCAAGGAGCTGGGCGCACAGACCGCGGGGCCCACGCCGAGGGACAGACTTTTAGCGCCGAGCTGGATGCCGAGCGCGAGCTCCCGGCGACTCAAGAAGCACTCAACGCTTCGTTTGTTGCGAAAGGCGGGGCTGCGAGCATCGAAATCCTATCGATCGACCCGGTGGCTGATGACTTTCATGCCCGATCTGCGGCGACCGGGAAGATCTATCGCTACGAAATTTGGAATACCGCGCAGTGTCCGCCCGAACTAGAAGGTCGGGTTTGGCACATCCCCGGGCCGTTGGATGTCAAAGCCATGGAGGCTGTGTGCGGATGTTTTGTGGGCGAGCAAGATTTTGCGTCGTTCGCCACACGGCCGAACTTTAAACAAAAATCGACGCGGCGAGATATGCGCCGCGTTGCCCTTACCCAAGACGGTCCGAGGATTACCGTGCTAATGGAGGCTAATGGGTTCCTCTACAAGATGGTTCGCAACATTGTCCGTGCGATCGTTAAAGTGGGAGAGGGGCGCACCACGCCCGAGATGATCGACGATATTCTGGATGCTCGCGATCGAAAAGCCGCGCCCGGAACCGCTCCTGCTTCAGGACTTTTTCTGGACGCTGTTCAATACGACTGACCAGCGCGGGCATTATTCTCCGCCGCCGAACAACGCCCCGATTCCTTTCAGAATCTCTGCACCGTCTTCACCGAGCTTGTCGCCCAACTTCTCGCCGATCAATGCAGGAATGGCTTCCTTAGCCTTGTCGGCAAGCGCGCGTTTGGGAATCGTCGGCAGCGGCTTGGATGTCGTTCCAGTGATGGCAACAGGTATATCGGTCCAGCCATCCTTACTCTTGAACAGGCTGGCTACGCCGCCGGGAATGTTTGGTTGGGACTTTGCGTTAGGCGAGACTCCGACACTTACTTCCATATCGATTGTGCCGTCCAGGCCCATCTCGCCAACGAAAACGACGCGATGATCGGCCGCGCGCAGTGCAAATCCCTTGGTGGTAAGTTTGCCTTCGCCAACGGAGATTCTGCCGCCGGAATTCTCGAACTTCAGATCGGTGAGCTCGGAGATGCCCGTAATGGTCGCAAGCGATTGCATGATCGGCGCATCGGCAAACGAGGTGCCACTTAGGGATACAACGACCGAGCCGTCCAATGTGTTGCTGTCGGCGGCGCGGCCGGCGAGGCCGCCTTTGACGCCAATCGTTCCCGCGAGCTGGCCCCACGCATCGTCCCAGTAGGGAGCCAGCATTTTCTCAATCGCGATGTTGCGAACGTCCAAGCGCGAATCGAAGGGAAGTCCGGGCGCGGCCAGCTCCGCTGTACCCGAAGAGTCAACGCGTCCACCGGCCAGGTTCATTGCCATGGCGTCTAGATGAACTTTGCCGCTGGCTACACGGGCCGCCGCGTGGAGTTCGGTTCCCTCCATAGAAGCAGCGCGAAGCTCGTCGATGTCGGCTGTGACTTTCAGCTTCCAACGGCCCAAATCCAGAGCTGCAGCGTCGCTGTCAGTGTCAGCGACCGCGCTTGCGTCGGACTGGCTACTTGTAGCCAGGGCTTTGGTAATTGCGTCTAGGTCCAACGCATCGGCATGGACATGGAGTTCAATCGATCCGGCCGGAACATCGATGCCGGTGACAATCTTGATGACCCCCCGCTTCGCCTGGCCAGCTTTGATCGTCGCGTCGATCTGCGCATCCGATGGGCGGTCCAAATACAGGGCCGGAACAGAGATGTTGAGTGCCGGAATCTTCAGGCCGGAGTTGTCCGCGCCGGGGGTCCAATCGAGATTGGCGTCACTTAGACGAACTCCCTCGACAAGGAACTTTTCTCCGGGCTTTAGCTTGCCTGCCAGAAGCGCATCGATGTTGGGTCTGCCTGAGCCAACGGCGATCAACTTGCCGACCAAATCTCCATCGTGAACCGTCAGGCCAGGGGTTTCGGCCAGCGCTGCCAATGAAGCGAGCTGAAGTCGATCCAGAACGACACTGACGTTGAAGCCGGGCTCGACCTTGGTCAGGTCGATCGCACCAGAAGCGCTGATCAGACCGTCAAAGACGCGAGTTTCAACCTTGGAAAGTTCCAATTTCCCGGCTGACAGGCTCGCCTGCACGTGGGCGTCGGTCGCCTCGATTCCCGAATAGCTGATTGAATCTACGTGTAGCCCCAGCTTGCCGTTGAAGCCGGGGTCAAGCGGAGCTGGAGCTTCCTCGTCTTTGGGTGCTTCGGTCTTGGCGGCGTCGCTTGCGAAGACGGCCATGAGCGCATCTACATCGATGTCTCCGAAACTGGCGTCAACGCTAAAAAACGATTGCGCAAGATCGATTGTTCCTTCGACCGAGATTGCGAGCGGGTCGGCATCGCCCGGTAGGATTTCAAGCGTCGCGTCAACGTCGAAGGGTTCCTCGAATGAAACCCCACTGGCGGTGAGTAGAACCCGCCGCAGCTCAATCTGGCTGCGGCCGCCGCCGATCTCGTCGATAAAGATGAATCGCGCGTTCTGGAGCCGGATGTCGTCAGCAACAATCGAAAGCAGCGGGGCTCCGGCTTTGCCTTTAGTCTTAGTCTCAGTTTCTTCCTCTTCCTCTTTCTCTTCTACTGGTGGGGCGGCGTCTGTTTCAGGACCTGTGAGATCGGAAAAATTGAATACTCCGTCCTCATTTCGATGGATGATGATCAACGGGTCGCCGATCACGATCTCTCGAATCACCACTTTTCGTTGTAGTAGGGGCCAGAAGTCGACTGCGAGTACGAGATTGTCCAAGCGGGCGAATACTTCGTTCTCACTGCGGGCGAATTTCGAGCTCTCCGACACCACGAGTTTTTCGAGCTGGAGACCGCGAAAGCCAAGCCTGAGTTTCTTGAACTCGATCTCGCGCCCAATTCGGGCCTCGATTTCGGGGAGAACGTTTTCGTCGATCCACTCGGGGGTCATCACAAATTTGACGAATAATACCGGGGCGGCGATCAGCAGGACGAGCAGGCCGGCCACCGCGACCATGAGGGTCGTGCGCGATTTGGGGGAAGTTTGGGCGGATGTCTGATTGGCCATGGCAACTCTATGCTGAAGCAGAAGTGAACGTCAGATGAACGATAGCTTAACCTGTTCTCAGTGTATGAGGGGGTCGGTTAGGTCAATGTTTCTCATAGAAAAGTCGTCGTTGGCATTTAGTTTTTCGGGCGTTTCCGGTGGTGTGTTTGGACATCCGGCAGCGCATCCCTCAGCCTTCACTCGATGGCTAGAGTCTTTCTTCTCGCTGCGCTCCTCGTGCTCCCGTTCAGCTTGGCCTGCGAGACACCCGATACGCAGCCGGCACCTGCTCCGAACTTTAAGGAAAAGGGAGAATCGGTTTCTAACGCCAATTCGGCAGCGGCTGCCGGCATGGCCATGGCGTTGATCGAAGACGAGCTCGTTGCTGCGCGTCTGCCTGCCGATAGCTTGGTGGCATGGCGGGTTTGGAGCCCGGCCGTACTCGAGGAAGCCCGCGCGAGCGCGCGCCCGATTTTTCTCCACATTGGTTACGCGACCTGTCACTGGTGCAGCCTCATGGCGGCGTCAGCGTTCGTTGACCCTACGGTCGCCGAGCGCCTTGAGCGTGATTTTGTGCCTGTATTCGTGGATCGCGATGTCAGGCCTGAGGTCGCGGGGGTCTACATGAAGGCCTTCGAACTCCTTTCTCGCACCTCCGGTTGGCCGGCGAATCTTGTGCTGACCCCTGAGGGTTTTCCGTTTGGCGCGACGGGTTATCTGCCGGCCCGATCCACCGACGGCGTCAGACCAGGCCTGATCAACTTTCTCGACGAGGCCAGTACCGCTTGGGCTGATGACCCCGATGCGGTTCGAGAGCGTGCTTTCAGTGTTGTCGCAACCTTGCGGCTTCAGGCCGAGCGCTCCACCGAAGGCGAAGTGCCGGATGCCGCTAGCACGGTTCATCAAACCACGGGTTTTCTCGCGTCGAGCTTCGATCAAGCCAATGGTGGTTTCGGCAATGGCGCCAAATTTCCGCGCCCCGTGGTTCTGGATCTGCTTTTGCGAAGCCTCAAACGCAGCGCAGATCCGATCGCGCGATCGATGCTGGAAGGCACCTTAGACGCCATGGCGGCAGCGCCGTTTCGCGATCAACTCGGCGGTGGTTTCCATCGCTACACGCGAGATCCCGCGTGGCGGCGGCCGGAGTTGGAGAAAACCCTCGAGGACAACGCCCAGCTTGCTGGTGTGTATTTGGGCGTGGCTCGTTTGCTCGATCGCGATGAGTTCGCCCAGATAGCGGCCGAAATTCTCGACGACATCGACCGAACACTATCGGCCCCGGGTGGTGGTTTTTACTCAAGCCTGGGTGCCAGTGCCTCGCGATCAAACGGTGTACCGTCGAGCATGGGCGCCTACTACACGTGGAGCGGGAGCGAACTGCGCGCAGCGTTGGGTGGAAGCGATTCTGGCGCGTTCGACCGGCACTACGGCTTGGTTGGTTTGGAGTCGCAAGACCAGCGGCGAATGCTGTTGGCTGTTTCCGTGGATTTTGAGGGGGTCGCTCGAAGTCTCGGCATCGGCGTTGCCGCGGCAACTGACGCTGTGGTTCGTGCGCGCGCCCGCCTGCTTGCTTCGCGCCGGCAGCGGCCTCAACCCGTGCGCGATGAACAAGTGGTCGCTGTTTGGAACGGCTTGGCAATCGGAGCGTTTGCACGTGCGTCGCGTGGGCTGCGCGAGCAGCGATATGCCGATCGCGCGGCGCGTGCAGCTACATTCGTACTGGACGAACTATGGGACACAACGTCGCTTCGTCGGCTGTCCTGGCGGGAAGCCAGTGGCGGCGTTGCCGTGCTCGACGACTATGCCTTCATGGCAGAGGGATTGCTCGATCTGTTCGAAGTCGACCCCGATCCGCGTTGGCTTGTCGCAGTCGAGCAATTGCTCGACGCAGCGGTGTTGCGTTTTTGGGACGATGAACGGGCGGCGTTTCGTTTCGCGACTGAAGTGCCGGCAACGGGACTTCCGGTGCTATGGCCCAGTGATGACGACACAAGAGCTTCCGGCAATGCGGTCATGCTGCGAGTTCTGTTACGTGTCGCCGCGCTGACCGGTGACCGTTCGCACGCGGATCTCGCGGCTCGAGCGCTTCACGGTTTTGGGCGAGTGCTGAGCCAGCGTCCGATCGAGGCGCCAGGCTTGGTTGGTGCCCTCGAAATTTACGATGACAGTCCGGTTCAAGCCGCGATCTTGCTTCCCGACAACGCCGGTTCCGCCGCGATGTTCTATCGCGAACTCGAATCGCGCTATCTCCCCAACGCCGACATCATCGTGGCGAGCGGGGACCGGTTGCGGGAACTCGCACCAGCGCTGCCTTGGCTTTCCCTGGTTGATTTCGATCGTGATCGCGTTTCCGGATGGGTTTGTCGCGGCACCGTGTGTGGTTTGCCGACTCGCGATCCGGCGCAGTTCGGTGCGGCCTTGGACCGCGTTCTTCCGCTTCCGACGAACTAGCGCGTTCTAGGCCAGCGACCCGCCGCAACTGCTGCCTGCCCCCGCGGTACACCCGAAGCAGTGATCGGCGGTGGCCACTGCGAGTTCGATCACATCGTCGAAGCTGTGCAGGTCTTCGAGTCGAAGCGCGCGCCCTTCGCGTTGCAGTGGCATCTCCAACATCTGGTTAAAGTCGCAATCGTAGAGCGATCCTTCCCACCCCACGCTGATCAGTTGGCGACACATCAAATCGGCCAGAGTAGACGGATTGAAGTGGCCGACCAGGAGGTCCATGTAGGATTCGCGCTCGCCGTTTCGCTGGAGCATTTCATCGAAGCGTTTGATGGGCATGTTGGTGATCGTCAAAAGTCGATTGAATCGAATCCCAAACAGGCGGTCCAATTCTTCGCGGTACTGATCCTGGAGCGTAACCTGATCTGGCGGCAGTGACGCGCCAAGCGGGTTGTAGGCTAGGTCAAGCAATAGCCCTGAGCCGGGAGTTCCGTAGCCCAATGCCCCGAGTGCACGCATCCCTCGGATGCTCTTGTCGAATACCCCCTTGCCGCGCTGCTTGTCTACATTTTCGGCTGTGTAGCAGGGCAGGGAGCATACCAACTCAACCTGCCGATCGCGGAAGTATTCGGGGAGCCATTCCATGCCGGGCTCAAACAGAACGGTGAGGTTACAACGAACGATAACGCGACGGCCGAGTTCGCGGGTGCCGTCTACCAGCCGCCGAAACGACGGGTTGAGCTCGGGAGCGCCGCCGGTCAAATCGATGGCTTCGACCGAGGGGGACGCTCGGAGCAGTTCCAAAATGCGATCGGCGGTATCCGCTTCCATGATCTCGGTGCGCTTGGGGCCAGCTTCGACGTGACAATGGAGGCAGGCCTGGTTGCACAGCTTGCCCACATTGATTTGGACGGTCGTCACTCGCTCGTGCTTAGGCAGGGGCAGGCGGTGGTCCGTAAGATAGAGATGAAAATCGTGCGCGGGAATGGGCATCGGGTTCTCGCCGTGTTGGGCTCAGCTTCTGTGTGATACCCGAGTCGCGCAAAAAAAATGACCCCAGCGGCACTTGGGCTTCGTGCTACTGGGGTCTGCGGTTCGCATGTGGGGCCGGGTTGCCGCTTCACATGCGGTGCGGCCCAAGGATTGCACGGGGGAGCCTCCCTTGGGCGTACTCGATTGTGAAATCGAAACCGCCACCCAACTACGGCGGGAGGTACCAGAGGTTACCGCGGGTTACCGCGCACCGTTCTTTTTTGGTTTTGTGTTTTCCCACCGATGCTGGCCGACGCTGGATCGGGCGCAGAACATGACTAGTCTCATTCTCGAGGCATCGCAGGACTTGTCCACAGAAGAAGTAACGGAACCAGACCAGGCGCGTAGCGTCCGTGGTCGCAAGCATCGATGTGTGGATTACACGGCTCTGATGCGCGCCACCCAGGCTGGTGATCAAGACGCCTACCGAGAGCTTCTCCAAGCCGTGCAACCCATGCTTTTCGGGTACTTGCGGAAACGGTTGAGGAGTCCGGAAGCGGCCGAAGATGTCAGCCAAGAAGTTTTGCTTACGATGCACCGCGTTCGACACACTTTTGAGCCCAATCGCCCATTTGAACCTTGGTTCTTTTCCATTGCCCGCAGCCGGCTGATCGACCATCTGCGCCGCGTCAAGCGGGTCAACGCCCACGAGTCGAGCACCGATGTGCTGCCGGAAGTTGTCGATGACCAGGCCGTCCCGGACTGGGAGCGGTTTTTGGAAGTTCTCGAAATCCTTCCCGACGGCCAGCGAGAGGCTTTTTCCCTTTTGAAAATCGAAGGATTGAGCACTGTTGACGCGGCTGAACGGGTTGGAATCTCCGTCTCGGCGCTCAAGGTTCGCGCCCACCGAGCCTACAAAGCCCTCAAGAAGGGACTCGAAGACGAGGAATCCACGTGAGCCGAGCTGAAACACAGCCCTCGCAGGCCTCGCTGATCGAAGCGTTGGTCGCCGATCTCAAGTCGGTTCGCCCGGTGCGTTTGGCGGGAGCTTACGCATTGGCGTTGGCAATGCAGTTCGGCTTCGTCGCGATTGCCGCCTTGCTGATGGGGATTGACCCGGTTGCCTTGATT
>JBLFWR010000009.1:0-53065 GCA_047611725.1 Binatia bacterium
TTCGCATGGAGGAGTTGATCTGCGACGGCCTATTGGTGGCAACACCGGCTGGTAGCACGGCTTACAATCTCTCGGCGCACGGCCCAATTTTGCCGGTGGGCTCCGACGTATTGGCGATGACTCCAATCAGCGCATTTCGGCCGAGGCGCTGGCGCGGAGCCTTATTGCCCGCTTCGGCTCGAGTCGATTTCGAGGTTCTTGAGCTTCCCAAGCGCCCGGTTAGCGCCGTTGCTGATACCATCGAAGTTCGCAGCGTTGTCAGGGTGTCGATCGAGCAAGCCAACGACAAGGAGTTGTCCTTACTCTTTGATTCGGGTCATGGCTTGGAAGAACGGATTCTGAAGGAACAGTTTGTTCCGTGAGGCCTTAGCCCAACGTGAAGTAGAACGTCGCGCCCGCTCCAGATCGCGATTCAACCGAGATCTGGCCGTCGTGAAGTTCAACGATTCGTTGCGCGCTGGCCAGCCCAATTCCTGAACCGTCAAAGTCTCGACGATCGTGCATGCGGAAGAAGGGCGCGAAAACGTCGCCAGTGCTGGGGTCGAAGCCGGCACCGTTGTCGCGAACGAAAAACGCTTCGCCTTCGGAACGGTGGCAGCTTCCAAACTCAATACGGGCGTTTGCAATGCGGCTGGTGAACTTCCACGCGTTCGAGAACAGGTTCTCCAGTAACGTCGCAAGAAACGCCACGTCGCCCGAAGTTTTTAGATTGGGGTGGACCACGATCTCGATATTTCGGTCGGGGGCCGCATCGCGCAAGCCTGCGAGAACCTCAGTGGCGAGGCTCGACAAATCGATGTCGGCACGAACCAAGTCTCCGCGGTCGGTTTTGGCCAAGCCCAATAACCCGTCAATCAGTTGCTCCATGCGGCGAACCGAACCCATTGCGCGGTTCAGCTGATCGCTAAGATCGGAACTCATCGTATCGCCCTGTTCGTCTTTGGCGATGTGAAGAAACGCGGAAACGCTTCGAAGCGGCGCGCGCAAATCGTGCGAAACCGTTCCGGTAAACGAGTGGAGCTCGGTGTTCGCTCGTGCAAGCTCGGAGTTGGCGTGGCTGAGTTCTGCAGTGCGCTCGGCGACCGCAGTACCGAGGCGTTCCTCGGTGCGAACCCGGTCGCTAATGTCGATCACGATCCCAATAAAACTTTTGACATCGCCTTCGGATTCCCTGTCCGGAACCAACTTCGACATAACCCAGCGCGTTTCGCCGTCGGGAGTGACGATACGGTAGACAAACTGGTTGGCGTTCCCCGAAACAGTCGTCGCTTCCCATTCATCCATGACTCGTTGGTAGTCTTCAGGGTACACGATCTTGTCCCAGGCGGGAGAATCTAGTGGCGCGGATTCGAGCCCTACTAGGGCGCGCATCGCTGGATTGACGTAAAGAAGTTCGCCGTTAACCGATACGTGGATGATGCCAACGGGCGCGGACTCGGAGAGGTTGCGATAGCGCCGCTCGCTGGCTTCGAGTTCGATTTCTGCGCGCTTCCATTCGGTTGTGTCTAGCGCGACACCAATCAAACCTTGGCCGCCATCCAGCGGAGTGGCGAATGTCAGCGCAGCCCATGCGGCCCCTTCGTGTGTCCCCGACATCTCCGCACATTGGGTCTCGCCACTGATACTGCGGATTGCGAACTCTTTGATTTCAGGAAACAGCGACGTCGCGGGTTTCCCTATGAATTGCTCTGGAGGGATTCCAAGGCGCTGTTGCGTGTCGCCGACCAGATCCATAAAGGTGCCCGCTTCGTCCAGTCGATAGAACAACAGGGGCATCGACATGACGCCTTCGAGTAGTCGAAATGCCGGTTCTGATTGCATGGCTTCGGGAAGATAGCGCATCCAACCGGCGGTGGCCTCGAAGCGTGGGATGAATGGGTTCTGGCTCGGCTCGGGCGGAGGCGTGGCCTCCCCTGAGGGCGTCTCCGTATTCGTCGAAGCGCTTTCGGTTGAAGCTTCAACGTTGGGTGGTGATGAACTGTTTCCCATTTTTTTTCTGTGGAACCGGCTTTCGGTATGCCCGAAAGAAGGGGTTGGCAACGTGCATCCAATCACACTGCTTGGTACCGTCTCAAACACTTTCGACACTCTCAGGAATTTGTTTGCACGCAGAAGTACGCATCCGCTATGCGGCCTGCGAGAAAAACACCGCTTGTGCCGAGAAGTTTGTCCTGCGGCCGCTACGCTTGGCGCGGCTATTGGCAGTCGTGCGCTGGCAGCGGCGAGGCCGGGCTGATCAATGCCAAAGCAGCCGGTGATCGAGAGTAGACGTGGTCTCCGGTGTTGGCCCCATCGACGTTGGCAGCATTCCCGACAGCGTAGAACGCGACGGGGCCGGTGCTCTGGCTCGGAGCTACCCATCGGAAGCTCCACGCCGTTCCGCCACTTTGACCGATCGCCGTTCCGCCGTAGGAGTGTTCCATGTACTGGCGATTCCCCGGACCGCCGTCGACAAGTTGTGTGGTTATTGGGTCGGTCACAACCAGCTCGCCGGCCCGGTGGTAGGTGTCGGTGCGGATGGCCGTCAATTGAAAGCCCCAGCGAAGGAACTGCGGATCGGGGTGGGTGATGCGAAAGGTCAGATCGTAGGCTTGCCCCGGCTCGTAGTTCGTCGGGACGCCGTCCAGAGCGATCGCTCCCTTATCGTCCGGGTTTAGCGCTGCGGTTGTGTGGCAGGCCGTACAAATCATCTCGGCGGCTAGCTCTCCGTGTTCGGGGACACCGGTAGATCCTGCTTGGGGGCCGGTCGATGTTGCGTCGGCCGGCGGCGCAGAGAAGCAGGCCGCGATGATTGCAGCGAGAATCAAACGCGAAAGAACGGGAGAGGTCGGAGGGCTAATTGGAAGCGACATGTAGTTTTTGTTCCTCAGGGGGTACTGGCTGACCCATTCTCGACCAAGCCCGTTAGCCATCGCCGGATCAACGCCGCATCGCGACTCGGGCTGTCTCTGTCTACTTCGATCGACCGGTGCACGGATGTGGTTGGCCAGTTCACCAGTGGCCCGAAGTTAAGATCGTCATCCGAGTTGACGTCTGGCGCAAGTCGCAGGATCGGACAACTAAGGGCTAGGTCCGGATCCCAGCCGTCGGGCGCGCGCCAGCCGCCATTGCTTGCGACGACACCGTCTAGCAAATCTCCCGCGACGGAAGCGATTGCCAATGCCATCGAAGCACCCTGGCCATGGCCGACAAGTACCCAACGATCACTGACCGAGAGTTGTTCTAGCCGGGTCGTGAGTTGTGCGAGCGAATCGCCGAAGCTGGCAGGGTCGGGACGTCCGTCGGGGTCGTCGATCCACCAACGAAACCCGCGGTGGGCATGGTCGCGATCGCTATTGCTCGCCAGCGGGTTCAGTGGACGAGCGGCTTGCATGCCGATTGCGCGCTTGGCCGCCAGCAGCGCCGCCACTGGCGCGTACCAGGACGCATCAGCGCCCGTGTCGTGTAGGAACAGAATTGAAAACGGCAACGACTGAGCGGTTTTTTCGACCGTCAGGGCACGCTCCAGTAGGGCAACGCGCGTGGCGGGTTCGTCTCGCGCGAACTCGTGCTCCACTGTTCAGGTTCAGCCTAACTTCTTTTCGGGTTCGGCGGCTGCGCCCAACCCGGCCAGATAGCCGAACGTGATCGCCGGGCCCAAAGTCCCGCCGCCTGCGTAGTAGTAGCTGCCGGTTGGCGAGGAAACGCAGTTGCCACTGCCGTAAAGGCCGGGGATAGCTGCTCCGCCGTTGTCCAGCACTTGTGCTTGCGGGTTGGTAATCGGGCCACCGTTGGTATCCAGGGTTCCCGGGGCAAGCAGGATCGCATAGTACGGGCCGTTTTCTGCCAACGGGTGCATGGTCGGGTTGGCGCGATCAAGCGAGTGTTCGGTGCCCTGGTTGGGATAAGACCAAACGCGAGAGTGCCATAGGCGATCATAGCGTTTCGACCCTCGGCCGAAGTCGTCATCAACCCCGCGACGGGCGAATCCATTGTAGCGATCAATCGTGGCGCCAAGGTTGTCAGCGAAAGTGTCATCCAAACCGAAGATGCCGGTGTGCGCCGCCAATTTCGCAATTCGCTCCTTGATCGCGGTGGCGAGTCCGGGCAGGTCATCGCCTTTGATCACATAGGGCGCCGTGGTTCCGGTGGGTGGGAGAGGGAAACGCCCGCCGAAGAGTTCGGCCGTTCGCTTATCGTACACCATCATTAGGAGCTGGTTGGGCCACTCGTGCTTCATCGCGTCCCAAATGAAGTGGACTTTGGTACGCTCGTTATAGTTCACGCATTCGTTGATGACCCGTCGGCCGTACTTGTTGACGAGCATCATCGAGTCGCCGGGTGGTAGAAACACGTCGTCCGGAGTGCTGGAGAACTGGACAGCCTGTTCGAATACGATCTGCGCACGCCAAGCCGAATGCATGTGCCCGAGCTTGGCGCCGGCCGCCGTGGCCATCGGCACGAAATCACCCTCGTTGGTCGGAACCGCGCAGCCGCCATAGTTTGGCCCAGGCTGAAAGTGCAGCATCATTTCTTTGTTATGGGTGAATCCACCGCTGCCAAAGATCACACCGCGGCGAGCCCGGATACGCACCACCGTCCCGTCGATTTTCGTGCACTCCAACCCCACAACTGCGCCGTCGCTGTTCTGAAGGAGTTTTGTAGCCCGGTGGCCCATGAGTAGGGGCACTTCACGCGCGACCAGAGCTTCCTTAAGCTGACGCACCATCTCGCCGCCCAATCCGAAGCTTCCGTCCGGTTTGCGTGGCCATAGACGCCGGTCGGTAGGCTCGGCATCGCTGGTTTCGGGGTCGAAGTAGTCGGGCATCGCCCCGAAGGGTTGATCGGCTGGCATTGAGATGAGGGCGCCGATGGCGGCCAATTTCTCGACGACGGTCGGACCGTTGTCGTAGAGAGCGACTAAGAGCTGATATTCGTTTTCGGGCAGTCCCAATCGCTCGGCCTGCGTGTTGAACAGGTGCGGGTAACTGTAGCGCGCCATCAGCGCGAGCATGTTCTCGCGCGGCTCAGTCACACCGCGCTCTCGTAGGAACGAGTTGTTGGGAATCCAATAGACACCGCCCGACTTCGCGGTCGTACCGCCGAAAAGGAAGGCTTTCTCCACCAGCACAGTTTTTGCGCCTGCTTCGTGGGCGAAGATCGCCGCAACTGCACCCGCCGCTCCGCTGCCGACCACGGCGACATCAACCTCATGGTCGAAAGTCTCGTTTACGGCCGCCACGGCCGTGCCCAAGCCCATGGCGGGGGAGGTTGCTCCGGCAGCGGCAGCAACGCCAGCTAGTCGTAGGAAATCCCGTCGTGATACGCGTGGCTTATCGCCGTGCGCAGCTCGTTGTTGGTTTTTCAAATTGTCGTCGGCCACGGTTCTCCGGTTGGTCCTCGGTGCTCGGTGCTTAGTGGTTAGTGCTTTGACGCCCGCCGTTAGGCGGCCGGTCCCTTAGACCAATCGTGGGAATAGAACTGCTTCGTCCAGTTGCGGTACTCGCCAACCGGTCCGTCGGCATCGCAAAGCGCGGGCCTGACATTGAAAGCCTTGTGCTCCCAGATCTGGAAGTCTTGTTGAATGGCCAGAGACTGGTCGTCCATGTACGCCTTGAGAATCTGTCGAGTTTCCTCTTCGGTGCGACCGTCGTTTTTGCCGATCACGCCAAAGTGGATGCGGGTGGTTTCGTCGTCGATGGGAGTCAGTCCGGCGGCGATGACCGTCGTGAACATTCCGGTGTACGAAAGCCAGTTGAAACCCATTCCCCAGTTCTCTGCTTCGATGCAGAAATTGTCTTCGACATTGTCCATGGTCTGGATTCGCTTGGAGGTACCGATCGACCACGTGAACATCTTGTCTTCGAAACTAGAGTCGGTGTTCTTCGGGGGATCCATGTGATGCACCTTCTGAAAGTGCTGCCAGTCGATGGCGTTTTCCATGATCTCCTGAGGATGCGTCTTCACAACCCACGAATACTTGTCGTAGCTGGTGGTCCAGTCATCGGCTCCCCACTGGGCAATGACGGGAATCTCGAAGTCCGGTTCCTTGCCGTCCGTGTGGTGCCAGATAAAGATCATTCCGTTCTTCTCATCTACTGGATACGAGCCAGCCTTGGCCTGGCTCGGGATCTTGTCGGTGTACGGAATCGAAACGCAGGTGCCGGTGCAGTCGAAGCGCCACGAGTGGAAAGGGCATTCCACCGCGTTGTCTACGACCTTTCCTCCCACTCCTAGGTGGGCGCCGATGTGAGGGCAGTACGCGTCCAAGACACCGACTTTGCCGTTCTCACCGCGGAACACGACAAGGTCGCGGCCCAGAAAGTGGACGGTCTTTAAGTCCCCCTTGCTGAGTTCGTCGCTGTAGGCGACGTGAAACCAAGAGTTGGGAATGCCGAAGGGGAAACGGGCCATGGCTGAGACCTCCTGAAGTCTTGTCCAGTACAGCCGTCCCTGGGGGCGGCTGCGATTCGAGCGACGGCCATTGAGGCCTGCGCGCGACGATTAAGTTTTAGGGCTGCGTTGAATTGCGACAAAGGTCGCGTCTCGGCTGCCAATGCCGCGCATTAGAACACGTTCCACTTTGTGTGCAAAGACGTTGGGCTGCGGATACTGTCCGCAGAGTTGGCGTGGGGCCAGTCGAGAGATGGTTCGCCCTACCTGGCAAAATATTGAGCGGAGACGAGTACATGGGCGAGAGACTTCAAGGTAAAGTGGCGATTGTGACCGGCGCTGGCTCGGGCATTGGAAAGGCGTGCGCGCTTCGATTCGCGTCAGAAGGGGCGCGGGTGGTGCTCGCCGATATCAATGGTGAGGCCGCTAGAGAAGCCGCTACCGAGATCGGGCTCGACGGCGGTGAGGCCATCGGCGTGGCTACCGATGTCGCTGACGGCCACGCGGTAGAGCTTATGGTCGCTGGCGCTGTGGAGCGCTACGGGCGTCTGGACATCATGATGAACAACGCGGCAGCACCGCATGGGGCGCCGTTGGCCTTGACCAGCAACGATGATTGGCGACGTGTGATGTCGGTGACTCTGGATGGCACGTTCTATGGTGTGCGGGCGGCACTAGCGCGCATGGGTGCGCAGGGGTCCGGATCTATCATCAACGTTTCGTCTGGGGCCGGACTCGGTGGAGAGATGATGCTCGGTGCCTACGGCGCAGCCAAGGCAGGGGTGATCAACCTTACCAAAACTGCCGCGATCGAAAACGGTGGGCGCGGTGTTCGCGTCAACTGTATCTGTCCGGGCCCGATTGACACGCCTCCTTTGCAGGCGTGGCTCAATTACATTCCGGGCGGGCAGGAGGCCTTCGAACGCGATTTGCCAGCCGGACGCTTGGGCCGTCCCGACGAGATGGCCTCGGTGGCGTTGTTTCTGGCCAGCGATGAATCTTCGTATGTCAGCGGTGCTGTTCTGGTCGCCGATGGCGGAGTCAACGCGCGTACCGGGACTCCACGCCTGAGCTAGGCTAGGGCAGCTCCACTCGCAGGTCAGTGGCTTGGGTTTCGTTTGCGCACGTACGCCATGGCCCGCACCGCCAAGCGCATTCCGATCGGTCGCAGGCGACTAGCCAGTGCTCGCACGATTGGAGACGTCTGTTTGGTACTAGCCGCAGATGCGAAGCGGCGACTTCCTAGCTGTTCAATGAGATCTGCTGACATTGCGCGAACCGGGGCGTCTAGCGCGATTCCGGTCGCGTCTGCAATGCGGTTCATCCTCTCGAAATTCCCCACCGTGGCGGCGGCGTCGATCAAGCCAGCGTCGCCGACCGTATCGCGCAATGTTACTCGCGCTTGCTCGAGTTCTTCCGTCGAGCCGCGCAATGCGGCGTCAACGAAGGCGATGAGTTCAGTGGCTGCGGGTACGCCGCTGTTGCCCGCGGCGTCTGGTTCGACGACCACGTCAATGTTGACTTCGGTTCCGGAAAGTTCGCCGCTCGCACGGAGCAGCATCGAGTGCGACGCAGTTCAATAAAAGCATTCGTTGAGCGACGAGACGCGGGCGGCTACCAACTCAATTTGCGCCCGTGTCAGACTCTTGTGCGCGCCGGCGGTTGGATCAGCGACATCCGTGTCGCGAAGATACTGCGCTGCAGACAAGTCGATGAGTGCCCGGACTTCGCTGGGCACCAAGCTTAGCGCTCGAAGGACAGTCCCGGTCTTAGGCATGCCCGAGAAGAGGTCGGCATCTTCCGGGTCGAGTTTTCGCTCGCCGACCATGGGAACCCACGCGTCTTCTTGGGCTGCTCGTGTCGGGCGTCGGCGCGAAGGCTCACCGGCTTGCGGTTCGGGTAGAGGCTCGAATTCGATTCCCAGTCCTCGATGCAGCGCGTCGATGCTCAAAGTCTGCGTCAAAACTCCGACTAACTCTACATAGAGCTCAACCGAAAGTACGGCAGGAACAACATCGTTGAACCACTGCTTGGAAAGACGCGCGGGGTCGGAGCTGATGCGATGCACAACATCCACGATTTCGTCGCTGAGCACGCCGTTATGGTCGTGTTTCCCCTGCACTGCGTTAGGCGACAGTGCCTCGCGTCGCGCGGCACACAGGACGCACGCCATGGAACCGCGTGTTGCCGCAGCCAACGCGACTCTCTGTGAGCCAGTCCACCAGGTGCCCGCCTCGGCGATTCGCTCCCAGGCACGACTGTGTGCTTCGGCTAAATCAGGACGCGAGTCATAGGGCAGGGTGGCTGCTTGGAAACTTGGCATAGACGGTGAACCTACGGTGCTGCGTCAGGCAGGGCAATCCGTGAGCGTAGAACACACCCGGTTGGCTTGGCGGCGTCCCCTTTCTCTCAACGCTCGAATGGATACACTGCGCGCTCGGCGAAATTGCATTGCGTGTGGCCGGATCTAAGGAGACAGCGAACTGTGAAGTTTGAAGACATTCGTTTTGAAATCGACGAGGGCATCGCCTGGGTTACGATCGCACGTGAATCTAACGGCAATGCGTTCCGAATTGGGACCCTGCGCGAAATGATTGACGCGCTGGAGATTGCCCGACGCGACCCGGATGTCCGCAGCGTTGTCATTAGCGGGGAAGGCGAACGTTTCTTTTGTATCGGCGGCGATCACGAACATGCTGCCGAACACGACGATCGGTTTCACTACGGCAATGTTTTCCCTGTCGTCGATCTCTATGACCTCATCGACAAGATGCCCAAACCCGTCATCGCGATGGTTGGTGGCTACGCGGTCGGTGGCGGGAATGTGTTGGCGATGATGTGCGACCTGACCATCGCATCGAGCGATGCTGTTTTTCGCCAAGTCGGCCCCATGATGGGAAGTTTCGATGCCGGTTTCGGAACCTGGTACCTGGAAGAGGTCGTAGGACGGAAAAGGGCCAAAGAGATGTGGTTCCTGAATCGCAAGTACTCGGCGGCTGATGCGTTGGCGATGGGGCTTGTCAATGAGATCGCCGCGCCCGGGCAGCTGCGCGAACACACACGTGCTCTTTGTCTTGAACTTGCGGAACGCGGCCCTCAAGCCTTAGCGGCGCTCAAAGCATCCTTCCACGCCCGTCATGCTGGCGCAGCGGGTTTGTCACGCATTGCCCTGGACCTGCTTACGCCGAGTTACTACGCCAGCGAAGAATCCAAAGAACTTGGTCGCGCTTTTGCCGCGCGCCAGAGCCCTGACAAAACCAAGTTCAATCGTTGAAACAACACGCCGGTCCATGCGGCGATTACTGACTGAGGACCCACACCATTCAATCGACCAGTTCAGAACAGGCTCCAAGTTTCCGCGAGAGTCCCGCCTTTCTATTAGCAGTTCTGACTGTCATCAACGCCATCAATTGGGCAGATCGGCACGTTGTCCCGGTGTTGTTTTCCAGCATCGGCGAGGAGCTTGTCCTGACCGACACACAGTTAGGTGTGATCGGTGGCCTCGCGTTTTCGATGATCTACGCCATCGCGGCGTTCGTGTTCGGTCACTATGCCGATCGAAAAATACGCAGGAACCTCATCGCGTTCGGTTTGATCGTGTGGAGCCTCGCGACTGCTGCGAGCGGATTGGCGACAGATTTCAATACGCTGTTCGTTGCGCGCTTTTTTACGGGGGTCGGCGAGGCGAGTTTGTACCCCTGTGCGATGTCGTTGCTGGCTGAACACTACCCAGCCGAGTCGCGGGGCCGGGCGTTGGGGATTTTTGGGGCGGCCGCTGCGGTCGGCGGCGGATTGGGGCAAGGACTCGGTGGCTATCTCGCCAGTGTCATGGGTTGGCGCGAAGTCTTCTTTCTCTACGGCGGTGTTGGCCTGGCGATGGTGCCGCTCATCCTGTCGGTTGTCGAGAAGCCGCGCAGCCAAGCCGGACGAACCGACAGCAGTTTCGACGCGATTCGAGATGTTGTACGCGACACTCGGCTGCTGCTGGTATGGGCTGCCGGTACAGTGATGATCGCGGCGGGAATTGGATTCTCGGCATGGCTCCCAACGTTCATTGAACGCTACCATGGCTTCGATTCTTCCGGTGCTGGCTTGGTTTCGGGTGGTGGAATTTTGTTGGGCGGAGTCTTTGGGAGTTTACTCGGTGGGGCGCTGGCTGACCGCCGTCATCGTGTGCGCGCTGGCGGGGAACTCGATGTTTCCGCAATCGGAGCGTTTCTCGCAGTGCCTCTAATGTTGATGGTTCTGACCGTCAATGCTGTCCCCGTTTTGGTTGTCGTAGGTCTGATCACACCCGTAGCAATCTTTGTGTTCTTCCCTAGTCTCCAGCTCGCCATGATGGAGATCGTGCCGGCGCATCGCTTCGGAATCGCCTACGCGGTGCAGGTGCTTTTCTTGGGTGGAATCGGGACAGCAACGGGGCCGTTTATCATCGGCAGTGCTTCCGACGCCTTCGGAGATCTGCGCTATGCCTTGATGGTTTCAGCCGCGATGGCTGGGGTCGCGGGCGTGTTGGCGCTTGCGGCCGGCCGACACCTGCGTACTCGCGCAGCCCAGGATCCGGCGCAGCTCGTTGCCTCTGAGGGTGCCGATGCCTGACCGGCTCACTTTGTGAGACGCACGTGACGATGGCGCGCGTAGACTGGATGTCTGCTGGCGAACGCCCCCGTTGGGTTCCACCAGGCACCTGGATTCCTTCCTGGTTGGCCTTACGCCATGGGACGCGCCCAATCATTGTGGTTGCTCCCCACGGTGGCCGCCGGCAGCGTCCGGTCCGTCGCGGGGACGGCGTCAATGATTTGGCGACAGCCGACCTCGCCTGTGAACTGGCCCGGCGTCTGAACGCGCATGCCATCGTAAATCATGGGCTGGATCGCAATCGCATTGATCTGAATCGGACGAGCGAAGTCGCTGCCCATGCACCAGTACTGGCACAGCTGCTTCACTCGGCAGTGCGTGACGCCAGCATGGATGGTTCCCGGCCCCTTGTCGTATTCATCCACGGTTGGAACATGGTCGTGCCCTGTTGCGACCTTGGTATGGGAATGCGCGAAGTTGACGGCCGCCTGTTCGGTGCCCGTCCGACTTTGTCGCGCGTTGCCTACGAAGGAGTGGTTGCCCGTCTGCGTAGCGCTTTGGAGGCGCGCGGGATCGCCGCTGCGGTGGGGCGACGCTATCCCGCAAGCGGCGCTGACAATCTCTGTCAGGTTTTCAGTGGCCGCTTTATCAATCACGACGATCCCTACATTGAAGCCTTGTCGGCACTTTCCCGGGCGGGAGAGGTCAATGCGTTGCAGCTCGAACTGGGCATTCCGCTGCGTTGGCAGGGCGGGGCGCGCGAAGATTTCCTTGACGCTGTTGTCGCGGCTTTCGGCCAACCTGCGGACGCGAAAATAAGCGTTGCTGGCGTCGACGAAAACGTGGGCCCGAGCGCCGAAGCGAATTCGGACGCGACGAACGGGTCGACTCTTTCCGCACGCAAGAACAACGCCCGCACCGACTGGGAACTGCCACCGATCAAGAAGGGCTGGCGCAACACCAAAGGGCTGGAGCCCGGCTACTCGCTACAAGCCTGCTTAGGGGCTGGCGATACCGGCCTGTTTTGCGGGGTCGAGCCAGCCGGTGTCCAGTCGATGTCTGCGCGGTTCTCGTTGGTGGTCGATGGCGGGCCGATGTTCCTGCTTGTTGGCGAAGGTCCGTGGGACGGTACTCCGGGGACGTATTCGCTGGAGGGGCTTCGCTGGCACACACAGCAAGACGGACGCACGCGCATTGTTTTGGACGGCGCGATGATTCGTTACGCAGACCACAATGCTTACCTCGATCTAGAGCGAGGATTGGGAGGGGCTCGCCTTGTTCGCGGGCGCGGAGAACTTCTCTACATTCCGGAAGAACACGGGCGCGGCCACCTCCAGGGCCAGCTTGAGATCGACGGCCAGGATATCGACATTGCCCGGGTCGCGTTTGCCGAGCGTGGCGGACGTACCGGCAGCGGCGCTCGCCTGCGCTTGCGCGCTATCGGGCCGTTCCACGCGTGGTCCTGGGACGGGCTCCCGGCTGTCGATGTATCAGGCGAGGAGACCAGTCATCCAATGATGGTCGTTCCGCGCGATGGCGCCGCTGCTTCGCAGCCGTCAACACAATACGCAGGGAGCGGAAACGGACAGGGGCCCGCTGGGGGACTATCTACGGTTGTGACCGCAATGGTTCACGACCGCGACGGCGCGGCTCCCGACCGGCTCGAGGTTTTCGCCGACGATGGCTCGTTGATAGGCACGGCCGATGTTCGCGCTCGTGTCCCTGTTTGGCGGGATGCGGCCGTGGGGGTGTGGGCGCGTTGGACGTTCGGTCTCGTTTCCTGGCACGGGCTCGGCGATGCGCCGGTACCTGGAACGTTCGAGCGACTTGAACTGTTTCGCCAGCCCTGAGCTCAACCTCAGGAGCTCACGAACTCACGAACTCACGAACCATCTCAAACTCGAATTCGATCCCTTTCTCGATGCAGGCGATTTCGGCTTTGCGACCGAACATCGACAGCGGGCCAGAGTACAGTTTCATCGTTTCCATTCCTTGATTGCGCGCCTAACGACGCCACCAGCTATCCATCGGCACTGCAGCATGCCCTGCAGGAATCGGTAACTCAGGTAGGCCAGGAGGCGGCGTACTTGCAGGCGTACTGTCGAGGATATCGATGGCCTTTGCGTTCGCGATGGTCTGCACAACTCGCTCGCGATCTGCGGTCGCTAGCGCTGCAAACTCTTCGCGCAAACGATTCAGACACCAAACCCGGTATGGCTTGGTTGGCTCGGTCCAGCCAACGCCTTGCACATGGTAACTCACGTTGTGTTGCGCGTGAGCGAACGCTTCTTCGTTGGCTAGTAAATACGGAAGGTATATTTCGGCGATTGCCGCCATGAGTGGCTCAAGGTGCGTCGGGATCTCGCTTGGCATTGAACCCGCAGCTGTGCGCTCGGGGGTCATGTTCCACATGCGGGCAACCCACTCTTGTACGCCCGGTGCGCGTTCTCGCATTATGCGGCCGGACGCCGGGTCACAGAAAAAATGTCGATACATGGACGCAAAAAGGCCGAAATCAGCCTCGACCGGGCGTTCGCCGAGCAGGAAGGGGCGGCCAAGAAAGATCGCTTCCATCGCATCCAGTGTTGACAGGTACGAGTCTTCGACAGCGCCTCGCGTACGACCGTTGACACCATCTCCGCGAACGAAGACCAGCGTCTGTCTTAATCGCCAGAATAGAGTTTTGGCGAAGGAGGGAAGCGGATATTCGGTAAGATGTTGGCCGAGCCAATAACTGGCTAGGCGAGCGCTCTCTTTGTACGACCAGCGGTAGTGCATGGCCGGTCTCCATAGCCATTCGTCGCCGTAGTCTTCGATCAATCTCGAAACAAAACGTAGCGCTGGATCCTCTGGCGACAATGCCGGCCCGTCGTAGCTGCGTTCAAAGAACTGCATAGTCGGGGTCGTATCGACCAGCCAACTGCCGTCCGGGCATTGGATCTGCGGAATCTGCATGACCCCGGTGTGTGACGCGCAATCGCGTAGACCGGTCGGGGAGAACGGTTGGTTTCGATAAGGGATGCCTTTGGCCCGCAAGTAGGCTTCCATCTTCCCAGTGAAGTAGGACTCGTGCGCACCGTGGACTGTGTAGGTTTGAGTCATTGCTGGTTCGCTGTGCTCCAGTGAGGCCGTGCCCCCGCGAGCCCGTGCGCCCGGGAGAATCGATCTCCCGGGCGTTTGGGATCAGCCTCGGGCGGCTGCAAGCGCGGCTTCGTAGTCGGGCTCTTGTGCGATCTCGGGAACGAGTTCGGCATGAATGATCATGTCGTTCTCGTCGATGACGAATACGGCGCGTGCTGTGAGACCGGCCATCGGTCCGTCAGCGATGGCAACTCCGTAGCGCTCACCAAATCCACGGTCGCGTAGGTCCGAGAGGGCACGCACATTGCTCAAGCCTTCGGTCGTGCAGAATCGTGTTTGAGCGAACGGCAGGTCAGAGCTCGCCACGAGGACTTCTACGTTCTCCAAGCCGCCCGCTTCTTCGTTGAACTTGCGGGTCTCGGTTTGGCACACCGGCGTGTCCAGGCTCGGAACGATCACGAGTACTTTTTTCTTGCCGGCCAGTGACTCAAGTGTGACCGACGAGAGGTCGCCAGCCGAGAGTTCGAAATCAGGGGCCTTGTCTCCGACGTTTGGCATTGAGCCGGACAAATTACAGGGGTTTCCGCCGAGCGTGACTTGAGCCATGCGAGGTCTCCTTAGGGTTGGGCTGCGAACAGAGTTGGTAAGGCCCGCCAGATTTGGCAATGGGCCGATCCGGCGTCTTTAGCGACCCCGTCGGCGCAAGGCAAAACGTCGTCGGCTCTCTTCGTCTCTGGTCGGCTCAGGATGGCGGCCCCTTCGTGGGTTTTCTTCGGGGGGCGGTGGACTAGCCCGCGAGAATTGCGCGCGCCTTCTCGGTGGCTTCCTGCCGTAAACGCGGGCTTTGCTCCCAAATACGGGCCGCCATTGCTTCGTGGCGGTCAGCGTCAGAGCTGCGTCCGAGACGGCGCTCGACTTTGGCCAGCCGCCAGGCCGTCCAGGCTGTGTCCGGATGATCGGAGCCACGAACCTCGTCTGTGGTCTCTAGGAGTCCCCGCCACATCTTAGACGCCTGCTCGTCGTGCCCCTGTCGTTCAAGAAGGTCCGCCAGGTAGGCTTCGGCGTCCAGCGATTCACGGTGTTGGGGCGTACGCCAACGGGCCGCTAGTTCACGGAATGTTTCGAAAGCCTCGCGCGCTTGGTCGAACTGTCCGCGCTCGGCGCGCATCTCTCCGATCGCACGAAGCAGACCGAAGTAGACAGCCAGTGCTTTCCTCCCGCTGTGTCCCTGGCCGGCTGTTGCCGTCCAGCTTGCTTCGACGTCTTGGCGAGCGTGGTCGTAGTCGGACAGCGCGTCGGCGAAGCGATGCTTCTTACGGCGATAGTATCCGCGAGACCCGTAGAGGCCGAGTTTCTGTCCCCGGATGAGCTTCTCCTGGTCGTCCAAGCGAATTGCTTCGCTCAGCAACTCTTCTCCGCGATCCGGGCGGGACCAGTAAGCAAGGTCGCGGGTGCGCACCGCGTCGGCTTCGGTGAACGCACCGAGCCGTTCCAACGCTGCGATCCTCTCTTCGGTAACCATTGGGGCCAGCTGATAGAAGCGGCCGGGAACGGTCCCCAGATCTCGAAACAAATTGACGCCCATCCGCACCGGTGCCCGCTTGCGGGTGTCTGCGCGATTCTCCCAATGGTTAGCGGCCTCTTCCGCCAATGCGACTGTTTGAGGGTATGCCGCGACCGAGAAGAGCGCTTTCACCGTGTCGGCGAGGTCGTGTCGCTCTTTGTCGAAGGGCGAAGGGGGAACGTTGGCGTGAGCGGGGATCGCAACGCCCGCTGCTTCTTTGAGCATGCCGCGTGCTTCATAGGCTCGCCATAAATGGAACGAACTCTTTCGGCCGCAAAAGATGCGGCCGAGGAGGCTCGGTTCGGAGGGGCACACGTCGTCGATGCGGCGGTACTGTCGTGACGCCTCTTCCAGGTCGTCGCGCAAGAGCGCTGCATGGCCGCGGCTTTCCAGTAGCGCAATTGTTATGTCAATTTGGTTATCGTTTGGTGCCCGGGAAGTTAGCAGCGAATCTATGGCGTTTCGCTCATTCGAAGATTCATGATGGTCGCCATTCCTGGATAGGCGGTCAGCAAGAATCAGCTGCAGGCGTAGCGTGTGGTCATCCGCGACGCCGTACTTTTCGCGGCACGCTTCCAGGGCAACTCGTGTTTGTTGGATCGCAAGCTCCAGGTGGCCGGCCGCGTTTGATCGATGCGACAACTGGGCGAGCTCGGCGACCCGATTCCGAGGGGCGCAAGCAGAAAACCCGAGCGCGCAAACGAGAATCGCAGCCATCAGCGCAAGCCAGCGTTGCGAGCGTTGCGAATCGCGTCGGTCATGTAGAAGTCGGGATGGTGGACCACCAGCGGCAGCGGGATAAACGCACTTCTGCCAAGCGTGACATCGGCTCGAAACGGAATCGCGTAAATTGTTCCGAGCCAGGTCACCGGATCGAACAGGTTCGCTTCGTAGGTCACTCCAGTCAACGCCGGAGGGCGAAGAATCGGTGCGCCTGTGAGCGACGCCGAAAATTTGGAAGTGTCGACGTTGTTCAGCAACTTTCCTAGTTTCTGCAGGGCGCCTAAGCATTTTATCGCTCCAAAACTGTTACATTGCAGATGTACACGGCTATTCGTTGCGACCGCGTCGGTAACGATTTTCGCGATCGAATCGCAACCTTCGACGCAGGCGGCTTGTTGTGTGAATAGAAGCCGCAAGTTTTCGCGCAACGCGATCAACCCGTTCGTTACACACCCTGGCCGAGTGGCACAAATTCCGTCGCTGTACACGATATTGAGACTACCATCCTTGCTCTCGGCAATGCCTTGTAAGGCATAATCCTTTTCGCCGATTGAGTCAGGGGAGGGAGGACCCGCCTGTTCTGCCCCGGTCACGGCTGCTGCCAGAATGGAAAACGTGGCGATCGCGCCAGCGACGCGCCCATGTTCCAGATTGCGAGCAGCCTGTGCCAGTGGAAGGCCCACGGTAGCCAGCCCTGCCACGCTCCGCGCCCAGGACGGCAACGCTGCGCTTTTCGCGCCTATGATCGACTTGCTGAGAGGCTGGGTCGTGTATGTTGCAACTCCGGCGAACACGCCAGCGGTCAACGAAGCTCCGAGGTTGCCAGTCTGAACCAGCGAGTCGATGAACGTGGCTGTGCCCGTCACGGCGGCGGCGAACCCGATTGCGGTCAGACCGAAGATTCTTCCATCGGCATCGCGGCCGAGGACCGGATTTCCACCACCCAGTATGTAAGGAGAGGTATATTGCTGCGCCGGGTCGGGCGCGGTGAACATGCCAAGCTGGGGGTCGTATAGGCGAGCCCCCATGTCGAGGAGGCCGGTCCCGGGATCGTCTCGATGGCCCGTGAATCCCGGAGTCGCCGGCTCCGCCGGATCCGCGGGCTCGTTTTCCAATAGATTGATGCGCCCGCCGAAGGCGCGAAAGCGCGGCCTGGAAACCACCGCCGAAGCGGCGTCAGTGACCAAAGTCGGACTGTTCTGGTGGTCACCGTGGAAGTAACGCAGCGTAACGGCGCCATCCTCATTGCTTGCTCTGGCATTGCGATTGCGCCCCTTCAGCTCTGGGGGAGCTGCGGAAATGTCGCTCGCCACATGACGTTCCCCTAGGCGGAAGTGGCGAATCAAATCCGCGTCATGCACTTCGAACCACGGACCAAACAGAACTCGGGTGGAGTTCTTGTCGGCATCGTAGATTGAAACGAGATTGCCGCTTTCATCGTATTGGCGGCGCTGCACAAGGTTCCCTGCGTTGCTGATCTCGGTGAGACGGCCGAAGAGATCATACTTGTAGCGTCGCGCTCCGCGCTGCACGAGTTCACCCGCCTCATTGTAACTTAGAACTTCGACAGACCGTCGGTCCGGCAATTGGTCAACGAAAAACGTGGGCCGATGTGGTGTGCGCGGCTCGGCGTACTCTAGTTCGCCACTGCCCATGCGCAGTGGATTGCCGAGACTGTCGAAGGCGAATTGTTCGACCGAACCGTCGCCGTATAGAGCGTCTACAAGGTGCCCAAGAGCGTCATAGCGATAGTGGCGAGTGGCGGCTTGTCGGTCACCGACAACGTGGAGTTCATCGTTCAGCCAACGCAAGCGTCCGTCGGCGTCGTATGTTGCATAGCGAAGTCGTCGCAGATCATTGTCGGATTGCGCGCACGCATCCTTTCCTTGGCTGATCGCCGTCGTTCGCATACAGCGAAGAACCCCCGCGCCAGCATCAGGGCTGCCGGGTGGGTCGTACCCGTTTAGATCCCGAAGCCCGTTGCCATAGTCGCTGCGTGTTAAGTTGCCGAAACGGTCGTATCCGACGTCGCTCAGCAGCTCCGTGCTCGGCGTCGATAGCGACGCGGGCTGGCCGTAGGCGTTAAACGAGGTCTCGACCGGTTCCGTTTCGCGCCTTTGGGTTGTCGGATAGGATGTCGCGGTTCGACGATCGAGCTCGTCATACTGATGTTCGAAGCGAAACCGGCGGCTGCGGTCGCTTTTTGGGTTGATCGACCAATCTTCAGCAACAAGGCGACCGCGCTTGTCGTAGCCGAACCGTTTGCTCGTGCTCCCGGCGGGCGATCGGCTCACGATTCTTGAGATCTTTCCGATGCCTTTGCCGCGACTGTCATAGCGCATCAAAGAGCGGAGGTCCCCTGCGGTTTGAGCCCTGAGTCGCCCCGCGGTGTCCCAGGTCTGGGCCACGGTTCGACCGTCGGGGCGGGCCGTCTCGATCAGGCGCCCGTCGTTGTTGTAGGTGAAACGCCATAGTGCGCCATCCGCGGTTCGCACCTGACTGCGATTGCTCAGGCCATCATAGTTCGTCGTCGTAACGGCAGAACGACCGGGGTGATCTAGGTCAGCAACTTGGATTTCGGTCGTGCGATCCAAACCGTCGTAGAACCACAACATGCGCGAGCGCAGAGATCCTACAGGGCAACTCCACGAGTCGTCGAGTGTGGGAGTGGTGTCGCAAATGTCTTCAGCAATTTGGCGATCGAGGCCATCGAAGAAACGAATCACCGCGCTGCCCCCATCTTCGTTCGCAACCAGCGACGGGCTCAAACGCACTACAACACCGGGTGCTCTTCGATCGAAGACTGTTCGCGTTCCGTCGGGCAGTCCTACTTCGTGTAAGCGTCCTCGGTCATCGCGTTCGAAGTTGACCCACGCCCCGATGTCGTCGTTGTTGGTAGACAGTGTGCCAAGTGCGACGTGTTTGGCGCGTTGCGGAAGACTTTCGCGAATCACGTTCCCACGGTCGTCGCGCACTTGAAGACCCGCGACCATCGTAACGTCGCCCTCGTCGGTACGACGAACCGTTTTCGTGGCGACGACCCGACCGAGCCCATCGTGAAAAACCGACGCCGGCGCTCTGCCGAGTTCGCGAACGATTGACACCCCCGGTGTGCCGTCGCCGTCGCCTTCTTGGTAGCTACGCTGGACGAGTGGGTTTTCGGCGCTCTGCCCAGGTCCCCAGCTTTTGATCAGGCGTCCAATCGCATCGTATTCAGAGAACGAAGCACTTCCAGCCGGGTTGATCGTGCTCACGACCTGACCCGTGCGTGAGTCGTGGAATGAAGTCGTCGTTCCCACTGCGGGCTGCTCGTACTCAGCCACGAAACGCCCACGATCATCGAAGCGAGTCTCGGACCAGATCCCGCCTGGGGTCCGCGTGCGGTTCACATTGCCCCACTGGTCGTGTTCGAACTGCTGCTCCGACCACGTTTTACATGAGCCAGGGTCGTTCCAGGTGATGCAGGTCGAGCTACTAACGAGTATTCCTTTCAGGGGAGGACGCCGTTTGTACCGGAATCGTTTCTCGATCAGCGGCGCGGTTTTCTCGCCTTGTGTTGCCCAGCTGCTAGTCGGGCGGTCTATACGGTAGCGGCGCGGAACGCCGTTGGCGCGATCGAGAACGTCATGGGCGAACTTCGCATGGATCGCCGATGTCCCCGCCAGTGGAGTGTTCGTCGTCGTGAGGATGCGGTTACCGAACGCGTCGTACGCGTAACGCTGGCTCACTCGGAGGTTGGGCACTGACGCGCCTTCGTGCCACGGAACGCGTTCGTGTGCTGTTACTAGCAGTGGACCAAATTGCGGCCATTCGTATTCGTCAACACCAATGAGTTCATCCCGCCCGCCGCTATCAACGAACACGCGCACGCGTGAGGCGACGCCGCGGCGGTTGTCATCCTGATGAAAAGTGGACTCGCGCACCGTGCCGCTGGCTTCGCGTTGTCGAACCATCGCGAAGCCTCGAAACTCACGATCGGTCGCGTCGTAGAACCCTCCTTCATACTCATAGCTCGTGCGTCCGGCCTCGCGATTCGCAAAGCCATCCCAAACTGCTCTGTCGGCTACGACCCAGCGAGCAAACGGAAGCTGGTGGTGCCCAAATGCCACGGCGGGTGCCCAAGCCATGGTTGTCGCACCACCAATCCCGTTCATCATGCCGAGCAGGAGATTTGGTGGCCCACGTTCCTCATCGGGAATCGACGAATGCGTGGCTTGCGGCGATGCTGGATGAAACAGGATCCGCCACCGCGTGTTGTCGCGTTGGATCTGGTCGACGAGACCATCGCCATTGAAATCCATGAGGTCGTAGTTCCAGACGCTGGAACCGTCGCAGTGTGAGAAGCTCAAAGGGCACCGGCGATGCCCGGCGCGAACTGCGCTGGTTTGAGAACTCCAAGGCACCGGGGCTGCGAATGAAGAACCGGTGTTGAACCAAACCAAAAGGTTGTAGCAACAACGCGCGGGGCCGACGGCGTCGTCACCGTAGCGGGCAAACAAGCAGCTCGCCTCTAGACAGGTTTGTTCGTAGCCGTTGTAGATTCTTGTGTCAGTGCTAGTCCCGCGTCGAACCAAATCCGGAAGGCCATCGCCATTTAGGTCCACCATGTCGGCGCCGGTGCCGGCACTGCCGACGCCGACTGTGGTGAAGTTGGGCAACGGGTTGCGGTCTTCCGCTCCCCACAAGGTTACGTTCTCAGCGAAGCCCGCGCCGGTGTTGAACCACACCTGCCAAAGGTTCTGCCGGTGCCAGCCCGCGGCTGCGTCCAGGTTGTCTGTGTCGGCTGCCACGAAGTCGCGCAGCCCGTCGCCGTTCATGTCGAACAGACCATAGGCTGCCGCGCGGCTTTGCGTGCGCGCGATGTAGCTGCGGTGCGCCCGAAATTGAAAAGGGATGGTCTCGAAGCCATTGCCGGTATTCCAGTAGACTTTCCAGTGCGGGGAAGAATGTTTGTCGTTAAATTCGCGCGAATCGATCAGGTCGGGAAGTCCGTCTCCGTTCAGGTCGATCACGTCGACGTTGACCCGCTGTCCTTTGTCGTCGCTGTAGCGGACGTAGTCGAGGGGGGCAGACCATGGGATGGGAGTCGGTGAGAACCCATTTCCGGTGTTCCGCCACACGCACCACACGGAAGCGTTGTTTGGGCCGCAAGCTGAGCGGCGCCCGTCGACCAGGTCGGGTAGGGCGTCGCCATCGATATCGAACACATTCGACTCCATGTTCCCGCGCCCATTGGTCGATCGAATTTGTTTTGGCCCAGGCCAAGTCCATGGACGCGGTGATTCGAACCCGTTGCCGGAGCCGCGACGGTAGGACGGCGGCGTGGTTGTAGGATCGACATAGTCGACGATTGCGTCGCCATCGAGGTCGAATGTGTCGAAGTCGATGGTGTCGCCGTCGTCGCGAATCGCTCCGGGCGATTCGAAGGTGGTTCCGGTGTCGGCCGGTACCCCATCAGCTGCCGTCGGCCACCCGGTGGCGGCTGTGGGTGTGTATTGAAATACGGTTGCCGGCACCGAGACGTCAAGATCGCGGCGTTCGCCACGGGCGTCTAGGCCTGCCGAACGCAGCGTGACCGAGCCTGTTTTGACGTCGCGCAATAGTTCGAACGAATAGCGTCGAACGATTTCACCATCGATGGATGTTTCGACCGCGCCAAGATCCCGATCAAAGACTTGTCGCATCCCGGTCCGAAAACTTTCCCGAGGAACGCGCGGAGCTTCAACCCGGTTCCAGAGGAACGAGACCCGAGCGAAGTGTTCGCTACCGGCTTTTGTGTTGCCTCCGTATTCGATGAAATCGGGCTGGGCTGTGGCAACGGAGCCGGCAACCGAACCGGGTGACGAACCCGCCGGTGTGGAAGGCAAGTACCGAAAGTCGATCGTGTTGCCGACGGCGTCCTGCATGCGTTCGATCATCCACGAAAACGTAGAGGCAGCTGCCTGGCCATTCGCTACGCGGGCCTCAAACGATTCGCCGAAGCGATACTCGGTTCCTGATCGGTCGATGACGGTCCACGAGTTTGTCTTGCTGTCAAAGCCGATGCGGGGAAACGAACCTTGGATTTTGGGTACGAAGCGTGCGGGGTGGTCGGGGTCGGGTTGGAGTTCCATTGCGCCGCCGCCAAGAAACAGAATGTACTCATCGAGTTCGTCGTAGCCGGGCACGCCTCGTTTGGTCGAGCGTTCGATACGCGGCAGAGGCAAGTCCCAGCCATGCCCGTAGGGGCTCGGACCACCGCCGCTTGAGTAGACCAGGCGTATGCTCGGAGTCATGGCGGCTCGCCCGGGAGCTGCTTCAATTCCAATCGAAGTGCTGGCGGTACCCGTGAAACTGTCGGCGCCGGGTGTGGCTGCCAACCCCAAAAACGGAGTACCGCTGTCGCCTGTCGCCGTTCCGGGGGCTCCGCCGAGCGCGGCGGAGAAATCGCCCGCGATGGCTGTCGCGACAAAGCTGGTCTGGCACAGGAGCATCCAGCAGGCGAGAGCGCTTTTGCCTGCCGATCCGTATACGCGGCTTGCGCGGGGTACTTGCCACGCGCTCATCGGCGGATTTCGCCGCTATGCTTTGATTCCTTTCTTTGTAGCGTGGTCGCGCGCTTCGCGTTGTGGTCGCGCAGGTGCCGCCGAAGCAGTTGCATGCGTTCTTCAACCTGCTCGCGCCGCGCGTTTGCGCTCATCGGAACGTCGGCTGCCGTCGGTCGTTTTTCGGCAGGCCTCGTGAGATCGGCAAGCGAACTAGTGCCTGCGACGAGGAACAAAAGGACAATAGGCGGGAACGCGAGAAGCCGGAGTTTCGAAAACATGGAACACCTCCTGCGTCGAAAAAGCGCGACGCCAGTGTGCCAAGTCTCGGACGGATGCCGCCGTCAGCTCAATCTTGTTTGTGTGATCGGCGCACAGGATGTGCGTGAATATGCAGTTCCCGTACTTGCGGTTCGCGTTTGTGCCGCAGATTCCGACGCAAAACCGTGGTCAGAACGCGGGAGCTGGTGACCAGTTTTTCCAAACCTGCTTTGCCTCGTGCTCCACGGCTACGGCGCTTTGATGATCGCCAAGTGCTTCATACACCCAGGCCAAGTTTCGCAAGCCCCATGCGAAGTCGGGATGCGTGGCACCGCGTATGGCCGTGATGGCGTCGCCGTAGGCCAACAAAATCGATTCGGCTTCTGCCGTGTTCGCCGATTCGCGACGTGCTGCGGCACGAGCGACGATCGGCTCATAGCGACGAATGTCACTATCGGGGAGTTCAGCATCGGCCAACGTTGTCGCCGCATCCAGAATCGCGACGCGCGCCGCTGCCTCGCCGAGCGAGTGCGCCAGTCGTGCCCGTCGAAGGGCAAGTGCGACGCGATCGGCAGCGTGTAGGCGGCGTTGGCGGGCGTCAGCCGCTTTCCAGCCTAGCTGATAGAGTTCTTCGGCCTGGGCTAGGCGTAACGCGGCGTCGCTTTGGTCTCGATTCAAAGCAACCCAGCCCACCGCATGCAGGTCACGCGCCAGCCGTAGCTGTTCGGTCGCAGTGGCGCTTGATGGTTCAACCGCATTGATGCTTTCCAGCAAGCCCAGAGCCTGGGAGCTCGCGATCGTGTCGGAGAGCCACTGGTCTCGCAGGCGCTGGTTAACGGCGGTCGTATCTTGGACACGCCCGAGACGGGTGAGCAGCGCCAACTCGCGTTCCGCAAACACTGGAGTGGTAAAGGCGGCGTGATCAGCAGTCAGGCTCGTTACGGTCGCTTCCGGCACAACCACAGGAGCGCCTTCGCGGGGACTGCGCCAGGCATCGTACGCGTCTAAGACCGAGGTCTCCCAGACGTCAGCTGCGCGGGCGAACAGTGGCTCCGCCAACTGGTACTTGCCGTGGCGTTCAAAAAACGCGGCCGTTTCGCCCAGGGCGATCGCCAAACGCAGGTCATGCGCGCCAGCATCTCGCTGTACCGCTGAAAGCGCTTGCATACGGATCGGTTCGGCCTCTTCCCAGCGGTTGGTGAATTCGAACAGGCGGGCGAGTTCATCGCGCTCGGCGTTGCAGGTTGTTTCGTTTTCGCGCTCAAGAGCCTCGTCGCAAAGTGTTAGCGCTTCAGTGTACTGAGCCTCGGCCTGCGCGTCGTCGCCAATCCCTTCATAGGTGCGACCCATGTGAAGGTGCGCGCCGCGCTGTGAAGTTGTCACGGAGGCCGGGCCGAAAGCGGGAGCGAGGACCAGCGCTCTGGTTAGTGTCAGTTCCGCGTCGTCACCGCGGCCGGCGCGGGCTTGGGTCTCGGCGAGCAGAACCAACAAACGAACGGCGTCCAAATCGCCTGCCTGTAGTCGTCCTGGCCGTCCTGTCAGTTGCGCGCGTAGGGAGCGTTCGGCGCCGGCCAAATCGCCCGAGTCGATGAGCGAACGGCCCCCACGGTTATTACGGTCATCACCGGTTAGCTTGGGTTGATTCTGCCGGGGGTGGCCTTGGCTAGGCGAGTTTAGAAGCCCACGGCCGGTGCGTTCTGCGTGGGCAGCTTCAGCTTGCGGGCTGTTTTGGTTCTCGTCGCCGATTCCGAGCACGGAACCGATCGATGCCGTACCGGCGCAGCCTGCTATTGCGACAGTGCACAGGGTAGCCAGTGTAGCCAGTGCAGCCAGCAAAGCCTGGCTAGGGCATACTGTGGCTTGGCCGATGCTATGGAAGAAGGTCTTCATGGTGTGGATCCGCCGAGCGTGTGGTCGCGCATCGATACGATGACCGCTATTTAGTGGTTTCGGCGACCGAAGCCCACTTCGGCATGTCGAAGGGAACAATGTGTACGACCCCCGCTTGCGTGAATCCCGCCGAATTTTGATCGTCCGTCTAGGAGCGATCGGTGACGTACTGCGTGTTTTGCCGGCTCTGGCCCGCATTCGCAGGGAGCGTCCGCTTGCCGAGATCGGCTGGGCGGTCGAGCATTGGGTTGCCCCGTTGCTGGCCGGGCATCCACTGATTGACCGGCTACACATCCTCAATCGTAAGGCGCTCGGCGCAGGCCCGGTCTCTGGGGCGCGCGAAATGTTGCGGCTCGCCGGTGAAATTCGCGACCATGAGTACGACGCGTTGCTCGATTTTCACGGCCGTTTCAAAAGTGGAGTCTTGGGTCGAATGACCGGAATTCCCGTCAGGATTGGTTTCGGGCGCAAGAGTACTACGGAAGGCAACTTTCTGTTCACAAACCATCACGTAGAGCTGCGAGATTATTGGGAAAATCGAGTTTTACGTTTCCTCCGCCTGTTGGAGCCTTTGGGCCTATCGAGCGACTACGAGCCCAATGAGCACGGGGTGTGGATCGACCCGGCCGCGGCCGCTTGGGCACGCCAGTGGTATGGCGAGGTCGGGCAGCCTCAGCTCGCGGTCTACCCCGGCTGTAGCCTGGTACGCCAGGACGAACGCTGGCCCGCCGAGAAGTACGCGGCCGTGTTGAACCAATTGGGGAACCAGGGGTACCGCTCGTTGGTGCTTTGGGGGCCAGGTGAGCAGGAGCTGGCGCAGGGCATTGCCGACGGGGCGAAAGGCTCAGCAATAGCCGCGCCGTCCACGACGCTGCACCAAATGATGGCGTTGATCGGCCTTTGCCGTGCCTACCTGGGCTCGGATACCGCCGCGATGCACATGTCGTGGCTGCAAGGGCGTCCCACTGCTTTTTTCGCCGGGCCCAAGCCGGTTCGAACCGGGACTCCGCTACCGCCGGTCCGTATGCGAAGCCTTCGTCGGGGCGCATGGGGAGGGGCGATGAAGCGTTCCCCGGATTTGGTCGCCGGAGTGTCGGTGGAGGATGCACTGACTGCTGCGCGGGAACTCTTGGCCTAGCCCGATTTGCAAGGGGTCGTCGACGACGCGATACCCCGACGCAGTATGAGTGAGAGCAACAGCGAGCAGTTCGATCCAATCCTAACATTGGTTTCCGGTGTCCCCGACCTTCACGACGGTTCGCTTTTGCGTTGGTACGAAAGCGAGGTGCCCGATGAAGTCGAGCCCGATGCAGACTTCGCCGCAATCGTGTTGGCCCAACACTTCGCGAACTTTACCCTTTGGAATTTCGAAGATGAAGCCCGGCGTACCGACGTAACGGACGTCTACATCGCGGATCTAAAACGACAGATCGATGGTCGCAACCAGCGCCGCAATGATCTCGTCGAGTTGCTCGATGTTGCGCTACTGGCGGCATTCGAACCGCATCGTGGCGCCGATGCACAGCAAAATGGCGAGACTGCTGGAATGATGATCGACCGTCTTTCGATCTTGTCATTGAAAATCTGGCACATGGCGATCAACGCTAGTCGCCAAGACGACAAGGAACTCGCAGCAGAGTGCGCCGGTAAGCTAGAGGTGTTGCACGAGCAGCGTGCTGACTTGGCAACTTGCGTGAAGCAGCTGCTGGAAGATTTCGCTGCCGGTCGTCGGTTCTTTAAATTGTATCGCCAGTTCAAGGCGTACAACGACGAGCGTTTGAATCCTTCAATTTACAAGAACAAGCCGGTGGAGCGCTGAGGCGCCCCGGAGATCTTCGATGGACCAAAAGACAATCAAGGTTCGTGTGGGTGACATCGATTTCACTTGCCTTGAAATGGGGGACGGTCCGTTGGTGCTCGCGCTGCACGGCTTTCCAGATGAGGCGCCGACCTGGCGCTATCAAATGCCAGCGATCGCCGCGGCCGGCTATCGAGTAGTTGCTCCCTACACACGCGGCTACGCGCCGACATCGGCTGCACCCGATGGCTGCTATCAGATAGCGGCACTGGGACGTGATGCGTTGGGTTTGATCGATGCGTTGGGTGCCGACACCGCGACGTTGCTTGGGCACGACTGGGGGGCGCTAGCGTCAGTTTCAGCGGCGTTGGAAGCGCCGGAGAAAATCGATCGTCTTGCAACGGTCGCGATTCCGTACGGCCCGCGCATGTTGATGGCCTACATTGACAACTACGATCAGATTCGTCGTTCCGGCTATATCTTCTTTTTTCTGCAGGAATTGGCCGACCTCGCCGTGCCCAATAACGACTTCGAGTTCATCGAGAGAATTTGGGGCGAATGGTCACCTAATTGGACCGCCCCGCCCGAAGTTATGGCGTCGGTGAAGCGAACCCTGGGTGAGCCTGGCGTGTTGGCGGCGGCGCTTGGCTACTACCGCTGTATGTTTCGGGCTGAATTGCAGGATCCGGCCTTGGCCGAAGCAAGCGCGCTGTTTGGCGCCGCGCCGATTACCGTTCCTGCGTTGCATATCCATGGTCGCAACGATGGATGCATGGGCAGCGAGATCTGCGAAGGCATGGACGCGATGTATACCGCGGACTTCGGTATGGTGATGATCGAAGGTGCCGGGCACTTCGTTCACCAAGAAAAGCCGGAAGAGTTCAACAAAAGTTTACTGGATTGGCTCAAGCGCTGAGAGGCTTCGAGTGTCGCGACACTCGAAGCCTCATTGAAGTTTGGCTAGCGCGCCTGCGGAATCACTTCTTCGGAAAACGCCTGCATCCCGGCGGTGTCGTAAGGCTGGAAGCTCATGAAGATGAAATGAGTTACGCCAACTTTCTTGTACGCATCGACCTTAGCCAGGCATTGATCTTTGGTTCCGATCATTGTCTGGGCGCGAACGGCTTCGGGAGTTGAATCGTAGACGCCCGCTAGTAACTCGCAAACCATGTTCTGAACGCTTTCGTCGGGCGTGTAGCACAGGGCCATCATCACTGTCTTCTCAATTTGATCTGTATCGCGGCCGGCTTTTTCTCCGTGGGCTTGGATGCAGTCGATGAGTTCCTTCATCTTTTCCGGTGCACCTACAGCGTTCCACTGATCGGCGTACCGCGCGACGATGCGCAGCAGGACCTTGCGGCCTTCGCCCGCGATCAGCAGTGGTACACCTCCGGCTTGGACCGGCTTCGGATTGCCCAATGCTTCTTCGAGCTTGTAGTGGCGGCCGTCGAACGAGAATGGCTCGCCCGAGAACATCCCCTTGATGATCTGACAAGACTCCTCCAGCGCTTCCAGGCGTCCCCTCAACGTCTTGAAGTCGAAGCCCAAAGCCTTGTGTTCGAGTTCAAACCAGCCTGCACCTAGCCCGAGGTTCAGGCGTCCGCCCTAAATGTTGTCCAGCGTTGCAGCCTGCTTGGCCAGCAGGGCGGGGGCGCGGTAGGTGTTGCCGTTGACCATGTGTCCGATCCGAATCTTGTCGGTGACCTGGGTCAGCGCCGATAAGGTTGTCCAGCCTTCAAGGCAGGGGCCTTTTGGGCCGGTGAAGATCGGGAAGAGAAGGTCGAAGGCCCACAGCGAATCGTAGCCCCAGGCTTCGACATTCCTCCGCAACGTAGAGATTTCGTCCCAAGCGACGTTTTGCTGACCGGACTGAATACCGAAACGGACGGGGTGCTGCGTAGTCATGGTAGTCATGGTAGTTATGAGTGACGTTCTACGCTCACGCCCGATTTGCGGCAACGCGTGGGGGCCATAGGTTGGTGGCCTCGACTCCGCCGGGCAAACCCTCGGCGAGCCCAAGAATACGGAGATAATGATGAGTGATACCAAGCGCGCCGACGGGCGCCTGAATGATGAATTGCGCCCTTTGCGTATGACCCCCGGTTTTATCGACCATCCCGCAGGTTCGGTCCTGATTGAGATGGGCAACACGCGCGTACTGTGTACGGCCAGTGTGGAAGAAAAAGTTCCCGGTTGGATGAAAGGACGCGGTACCGGTTGGGTCACCGCCGAGTACGGGATGCTGCCCGCTGCAACGAATACGCGTAACGACCGCGAGGCGGCCAGAGGAAAAGTCGGCGGACGCACGATGGAGATTCAGCGCCTGATCGGTCGCTCGATTCGGGCCGCGGTGGATTTCGACAAGCTCGGAGAACGAACGGTGCGTTTGGACTGCGACGTCCTTCAAGCCGACGGAGGAACGCGTACCGCGTCCATCACTGGTGCCTGGGTGGCGTTGGCACTTGCCGTCCGCAAACTCACGGAAGACGGACTGCTGACCGTAGATCCGATCACCCGCGGGGTGGCGGCGATCAGTGTCGGGGTCGTTGGTGGGGTGACGATGTTGGACCTTCCGTACGAAGAAGATTCGCGCGCCGGTGTTGACATGAACGTTGTCATGACGAGCGAAGGCGGTTTCGTCGAAGTTCAGGGAACCGCCGAAGGCGAACCCTTTAGCAAGGACGACTTAGATGCGATGCATGCGCTGGCGTGGAAGGGCATCCAAGAGCTGTTGGTCGCACAGCGCGAGATCACGGGGCGCCAGTAGTGACCCCGATTTCCCGCGTGGTACTGGCGACGGGCAATCGCGGCAAGGTGCGCGATTTTGAGCGCCTGCTTGCCGGAAGCGGAATAGAGATCGTATCGGCAACCGAAGAAGGCATCGCGATCGACGTGGATGAAACCGGGACTACGTTTCGTGAGAATTCACTTCTCAAAGCCCGGGCGCATGCTGTGCGGACAAAGCTTCCGGTCCTTGCCGACGACTCTGGTATTGTGGTGGATGCACTCTACGGTGCACCGGGTGTGATTTCCGCCCGCTACGCGGGCGCCGGTCACGACGACAAAGCCAACAATGTGAAGTTGCTCGAAGCCATGGCCGGAGTTGCTGACCGGCGCGCTGCGTTCGTGGTGGCGTTGGCGTTGGTGTTGCCTGACGGCGAAGAGATTGTCACCGAAGGGCGCTGCGAAGGAACGATTGCTGACAGCGAGCGCGGCACGAACGGTTTCGGGTACGATGCCGTGTTCTATCGCGAAGACCTAGGCCGGACCTTCGGTGAGTCGACTCCAGAAGAGAAGAACATGCGCAGCCACCGCGCCACGGCCGTCCACGCTCTACTCGGTAGATTGGGCGAGCGCGGGCTCATTGCTAATCGAGGCTAACGCCCAGGCTGGCACGCAGTCCTCTTGAGCGGGCTGCCTCTCTGATGGAAGATGGCGCTCAGGAATTGTGCACCGGCGAATGCCCAGGTGCCAGGATGCGAAACAGGAGACCCCCATGAAAGGCGATGCAGAAGTCATCAAGATTTTGAACGAAGTACTGACCGGCGAGCTCACAGCGATCAACCAGTACTTTCTGCACGCAGCGATGTGCAAAGACTGGGGCTACGCCAAGCTGGCGGCCAAGGTTCACGAAGAGTCGATCGACGAGATGAAGCACGCCCAGCAGTTGGTCGATCGCGTCTTGTTTTTGAACGGTGTCCCGAACCTCCAAAAGCTTGACCGTCTACGAATCGGGGAATCGGTCCTAGAGCAGTTCGAGTCAGACCTTGGCCTGGAAGAACTTGCTCTAGAGCGGCTGCGCCGGGGTATCGAGGTTTGTTTCACGGCAAAGGATCACGCCTCTCGCGAGTTGCTTGAGGGAATTCTTGCCTCTGAGGAAGAGCATGTTGACTGGCTGGAAGCCCAAATTGGGATCATCGCCGAGATCGGAAAAGAGCCGTACTTAGCCGAACAGATGTGATTTCGGCGGCCCCGTAGCAGGGGCGGGGCTCGGGTTTGGTCTAGGCGGCTTGTTCGGATGCGCGTTGGCGATCCGTCGATGAAGTGCGTTCTTCGATGACCTTGTGAAGCTGGAAAACGCAGGCCCCACAGTCACTTCCGGCTCTACACTGTCGCTGAACTTCAGGTACTGAACGCGCCCCAGCGTCGACCAAGTCTTCGACTTTTCGCTGGGAGATTCCGTGGCAGAGGCACAAGTACATAGTGGTGGTCGGCGGCTCTGGCGACCGCGCAGTTCTAGTTCTAGTGATTCTGACATTCGTTTTCAAGAACAAAGTGCAGGGTGTGTGTTTTTCGTCGCGGCGGCCTGCGGGGGGTGCGAAAAACAGGCGCTTGGCGGGCCCGCGATTTCTCCACTGCGCATGCGCCTGCTAAGGTCGCGCGCCGTCGCGGCAAAAGGTTATCGGGGTGTGGCGCAGTCTGGCAGCGCACCTGCTTTGGGAGCAGGGTGTCGGAGGTTCAAATCCTCTCACCCCGACCATTAAAAACGGGGACGGGTACCTATTTTGGCTTTGCCGAAATAGGTACCCGTCCCCGATTTTTTAGCGCCCGTAGCTCAGGTGGATAGAGCACCGGCCTTCTAAGCCGATGGTCGCAGGTTCGACTCCTGCCGGGCGCACCAAAAAGGAAGGGGAGCCGTATCTGCGCGGCGCGCAAATACGGCCCCATCCATTGATCAGCCCAGCTTCATATCAAAAAAGCACAGCTTGTTGCCGTCTAGGTCGCGCACGTAGCCGCCGTAGAAGACCGGCATACGCTCGCCAGGTGCTCCCTCGTCGGTAGCTCCGAGCTCCATCGCCTTGGCGTAGAGTTTGTCCACGCCCTCGCGGGAGCCGCCGGGGATCGCGACCATGTTGCCGTTGCCGGCGGTCTGGTCTTTTTCGTCGAACGGGATGCAGATGGCGAGCATCGCAGCGTCCATGCCGGTTCCGTAGAACTTAATGCGATCCATTCCCATCAATTGCTTGGCGCCGACTTCGGCGAGTAGGGCGTCGTAAAAGGCGCAGGCCTTATCTAGGTCTTTTGAGCCAATGGTGGCGTATCCGATCATTCTAAAATCTCCTGTTTTTGCGGGGTGGTGCCAGCGTTGTCTGGCGGTTAGGGCGCACCCATTCAGTGCAGTGTCAGTGCAGTGTCAGTGCAGTGTGGTTGCAGGGCGGGAAGAGTCAATCGCTCATGAGGCGCGGTAGGCCCATCCGCCGTCAACTTTGATCACAGCTCCGCTGGTGTACGACGAAGCATCAGAGGCCAGATAGAGCGCAGCCCCAACGATTTCATCGGGTTCGCCACAGCGGCCCATCGGAATCATTGAGTTCATCGCCTCATGCATCTCGGGTGGCCAGGCATTGGAAATGTCGGTGAGAAACGCTCCGGGCATGATCACATTGCAGCGAACGCGACCGCGATAGTCATGTGCCATTCCGGCAGCCATCGTGTGCAACGCAGACTTGGCCATCGCGTAGGGCAACTCCAACGTGGTCGGCTGTACTGCGCCTACGCTGCTTACATTGATAATGCTGCCCCCGTCGGCCGCGGCCATGCGCTCAGCGGCCAGCGTTGCGAGACGAAACGGCCCCATCAAGTTTACACTCAACACCTTGTGCCAAAGTTCTTCGCTGATCTCGGTTAGGGAAGGGTACAGCGGTGACATGCCGGCGTTGTTGACCAGCACATCAAGGCGTCCGAACTCTTCGATCGTTGCGTCTAGGAGTCGCTTCGCGCCGTCCCAGTTCCCGGCATGAAATCCGAAAGGGAGAACGCGCACGCCGTGCGCGTTGCGAAGTTCGTCAGCCACGGCCTGGCAGACTTCGAGCTTTCGGCTCGCGATGACAAGGTTGGCGCCACGAGCAGCGAATGCGCGCGCCATCGCCAACCCGAGCCCGCGACTGCCGCCGGTGACGACGATTGTCTTTCCAGTCAGGTCAAAAAGGTCGCCCATTCTTAGGTCCTATATCCAGCGGCCTCGCGCCTTCAGTGGCTTTCTACGTAACGGCCAAAGCGGCGAAGCATCCACGCAAGCGACGCGCCCATAACCGGCCCGAACAGGGCAAGCGGCAGATCTCCGGCCAAGCCGCGACCTTCCATCGCCATCATCCAAGTAACGGCGGTTCGGCCATTGCCGCGTGGCTCGAGCTGGTAGTCCTCGCCGAAGGCGGCGATCGTTGGGATGTTGGTGTTGGTGAACCGAAACGACATGCGCTGGCCGGGTTGCCAAGCGATGAACTTCTCTTCTCCAATCAACCCCCCAGCCATGGACACGGTACGTGTGGTGCCAACCCCGTAAGGGCGGGGCGAAGTCCACGCCACGTGGGTGATGGGCGGCGCCCAAACGGTCCAGGCATGGGCATCTTCGAAAATCGTGAAGATTTTCTCCGGGGTGGCTGACATCTCAACGGTGGCCTTGAAGCGCCGCTTGGCGGTATCAAAGAAGGTGGTGTCGATTTCGCGGCACGCGTACATCATCGCGTCGATCCTCGTTCGTTTGCCCCAATTGGGGCCTGACTCTTGCGTCGGAAGCACCAAAATTGAGAGTTTCGGAAAATGGCTGCGAGTTCGCGGGGATGGTACTCCCGGTGATCTCTGTGCGCCAGGTGGGTGTCTACGCGGATGTTCGTGCACATAAAAATGACCCTGAGCGCTTAGCTCTTGGCGCGCAGAGTCCTATCATGTGCGAATGTCTCGCTCTTCAATTGTTTCGAGAATCGCGCACCAGACATTCCTTCATACGCCCTCGACCATGCCGCAGGGGCTTTGGTGGGAGCACCTTGAGAGCAATTTCGCGGACCGGCCAGAGGGGTTCGAGCTTGAGCCAAGAGATTGGTTCCGGGTCAACGTTGCAGCTGGCCTCGACCGTGTGCTGCGTTTTTACGGGGGCAGCCTGCTAACCGGCACGCTACCAGCAGGCCTCCTGCCTGAGGTCGGTTGGGATGGTTTAACCTTTCGCGAGACGCCTGCTGACTGGGCCGTTTATCGCCGCGCCGTTCTTGAGGGCGATCCGCGTTCATTTTTTCGCGAACCTCCGGAAGGAGTCGAAGTTACGACCTACGATCCGCGCTGGGGATTTTTCGTTCCCGAAGACGGCACGGTTGAAGGCCTGAAATTCCAAAGCCCCTACGAGCCGTTTCACAAGGGCATGCAAGAAGCTTTCGACGGTTATCGTAACAATCGTACCGCGCGTGCTCGCTACTGGCGGCATAACGACGGGCCTCGCCCCACGCTGCTTGCGATCCATGGCTTCATGGCTGACCCGTATTGGTTGAACGAACGCTTCTTCTCTCTGCAAAGCTTCTACGAACAAGGTTACGACATCGCGTTGTTCACGCTTCCGCACCACGGACTGCGTGCCGAAAGCGGGTCGTTCTACAGTGGTCAGGGGTTTTTCTCAGAAGGTTTAAGTGGTGTGAACGAAGCGATGGGGCAGGCGATCTGCGACCTTCGCGTGTTCCTGCGCTACCTGCGTGAAGAGCGCGGCGTGGAGAAAGTCGGTGTCACCGGAGTGAGTCTGGGTGGTTGGACAACGGCGTTGCTGGCGTCGATTGACGACAACATCGAATTCGCGATTCCGAATGTCCCGGTTGTCAGCCCGGTTGATCTCATTCTGGAGTGGCCGCCAGCCGGCTTGCTCATCCGCGCCGGTCTTTTCCTGTCGCAGTGGTCGGTCAAGAACATGCGCGAAGTTTTGGCCGTCACCACGCCGCTTACCTACCAGCCGCGCTTGGACCCCGAACGGTTGATGATTATCGGCGGTGTTGGTGATCGCCTCGCTCCGCCAAAGCATTCGCGGCTGCTGTGGGATCATTGGGGCCGTTGCCAGATTCACTGGTTTCCAGGCAACCACATTCTTCATCTCGATCGCGGCGACTATCTCGACCATATGAGCTCTTTCATGGAGAAATTGGATTTTCTGGGCGAGCCGACCGTGGCTTCCGGGGCGCGCCATCTGAACTCGGTACCGGCCTGATCCCAGGCCGGTCGTACCCGCCCTAACCTGTGAGCGGTCAGGAGCGGATTGAAACCTTTCCGCCCCTCCTTTACAGCACCTCACCGGTAGGCTCATACAAATGATTATTGCAGTACCCAAGGAAACGTTTCCCGGGGAGCGGCGCGTTGCGCTGGTTCCCGCTGAAATCCCACGATTGGCAAAGAAAGGGCATGAGGTCGTCATAGAGGCAGGCGCAGGAATCGCCGCCGGCTATGTTGACCAGGCCTATACCGAGAAAGGCGCTCGTTTGGCTGCAAGCCGTGACGAGGTCTTCGCCAGCGGCGAGCTCATCGCCCAGGTGCGCGGCCTCGGAGCCAATCCTGATGCTGGCCAGGCGGATTTGGCACGACTCGATGGTTCCAAGACCGTCGTCGCCTTTCTGGATCCGCTAGCGCAGCCCGATCTGGCGGCAAAGCTGGCATCGACCGGCGCAACCGCATTCTCGATGGAATTGGTCCCGCGTATTACACGCGCCCAGTCGATGGATGCGCTGTCGTCACAGGCCAACCTGGTCGGTTACAAATGCGTGTTGTTAGCAGCCGACCGGTTGGGACGGATCCTGCCGCTGATGATGACGGCCGCTGGCACGCTTGTTGCGGCGCGGGTTCTTGTGATCGGCGCCGGTGTTGCTGGGCTTCAAGCCATTGCCACCGCCAAGCGCTTAGGTGCCCAAGTCTACGGCTATGACGTGCGTCCTGAAGTTAAGGACCAGGTCAAGAGCGTGGGTGGCGAGTTCGTTGAACTTGATCTGGATACGGGCGATGCGGGCGACAGTGGTGGTTATGCCAAAGAGCAGTCCGACGACTTCTTGCGTCGCCAACGAGAGCTCATGGCTGAGCATGTGCGAGCTGCCGATATCGTGATCACGACCGCTGCCATTCCTGGCCGTCGCGCTCCCGTATTGGTGACTCGCGAGATGCTTGAAGGGGTCAAGCCTGGTTCGATCTTGGTCGATATGGCAGCCGAGACCGGCGGCAACTGCGAGCTGACCGAGGCGGGCACCGACGTCGAAGTGAACGGGATGATCATTATGGGCCCGACCAACATCGCGTCGAGCGTGCCGTTTCACGCGAGCCAACTCTACGCACGAAACGTGTCAGCGTTGGTCGCTCATCTGGCCGGAGAAGACGGCAAGCCTGCGGTTGATCTGGACGATGAAATTACCGCCAGCGCGATCGTGTGCACCGGTGGGTCGATCGCGAATCCGCGCATCAGCAGTTTGCTCGAAACCTCTACGGAGAAGTCCTCATGACTCCATTGCTAGCGATGTTGACCATCTTTGTGCTCGCGATGTTCCTCGGCTTTGAGATCATCACAAAGGTTCCGCCAACCCTGCACACTCCGCTGATGAGCGGTTCTAACGCGATCTCGGGAGTCACCCTGATCGGGGCAGTGCTCTTGGCGAGTTCGGGCCGTGGCGACCTCGGGGCCTGGTTTGGATTTTTCGCGATCGTGCTTGCGACCATCAACGTGGTCGGCGGGTTCCTGGTCACCAACCGCATGCTTGGCATGTTCAAGCGCCGCTAGGCTGGACGAGGAACGATCGTGAACGAATTTTTCTCCAGCGGGTTTTCCGACGTGATCGTCAACGTCGCCTACCTCATCGCTTCTATTCTTTTTCTCCGCGGTCTGAAGGGCATGACCCATCCGCGCACTGCGGTTCGCGGAAACCAGCTCGCTGCTTTGGGAATGTTCCTGGCGGTCGGTGTCACTCTGATCGATCAGCGCGTGATCAGCTTCGAGCTGGTCATTGCCGGTGTTGTCGTCGGCGGGGTGATCGGGGCGATCATTGCTGCCCGTGTTCAGATGACCCAAATGCCACAGCTGGTGGCGCTTTTTAACGGCTTTGGAGGCGCAGCTTCGGTTCTCGTTGCAACCGCAGCCCTCATGGATGCCAGCAGAACCGACGGTGGGCTTGATTCCCAGACCACTGTTTCGATCGTGCTTTCAGCGCTTATCGGCGCGGTTACGTTCTGGGGAAGCTTGATCGCGTTCTTTAAGCTGCAGGGAATCGTTGTTCCAAGCGGCGCGGTGACCGATGTTCGCCTTAAGATCGCCAACGCAATCATTGCCCTAGCCTCGGTTGGCGTCGCGTGTCTGATCATCGCCGCGCCCCCGTCGTTTGGTTGGTATGCGTTGCTGGTGGTGTTGACTTCGGTTCTCGGTGTGACGTTGGTCCTTCCGATCGGTGGGGCCGATATGCCGGTAGTGATTTCGCTTTTGAACTCGTACTCCGGGCTTGCCGCTTGCGCGACGGGCTTCGTGTTGAACAACTCGGTGCTCGTAATTTCGGGTTCACTGGTTGGTGCGTCCGGCTTGATCCTGACTCGGATTATGTGTGTCGCGATGAATCGCTCTCTGGCCAACGTCATCTTCGGTGGCTTAGGGGCAGTGGGCGACGCGTCTGATGTTGCCGATGCCGACGAGATCTACGCGGGCAAGGTGACAAGTGCTTCGGCTGACGAAATTGCGATGCTCTTCGAAGGCGCTCGTCGCGTGGTGATCGTTCCGGGTTATGGGATGGCGGTGTCGCAGGCCCAACATGCGGTTCGCGAGTTGGCGTCCAAGCTCGAAGAGCGGGGTAGCGAAGTCCTATTCGCGATTCATCCCGTCGCCGGTCGGATGCCAGGCCACATGAACGTGCTGCTTGCCGAAGCCGACGTGTCCTACGAAAAGCTGAAGGAACTCGAAGAAATCAATCCGATGTTCACGGATACTGATGTCGCGATCGTCATTGGTGCTAACGATGTCGTCAATCCGATGGCACGTGAGGATCCGACCAGCCCGATTGCTGGCATGCCGATTCTGGACGTGGACAAGGCTCGCACCGTGGTGGTCATCAAGCGCAGCTTGTCTCCGGGGTTCGCCGGGATCCCCAACCCGTTGTTCGCAGCCGACAATACGATGATGTTCTTTTCCGACGGCAAAGAAGCTGTCGTTGATCTGATCGCGGCTCTAAAGGAACTCTGAAAATAAAAGCGGCGCAACCTTTTGGTTGCGCCGCTTTTGACCGCCGTGAAGGTCCACGAGCCCGAGAGGGGGGAGGCTCGCGGCGGTGGTCAGCTTGCCCGGTGAAGGGGAATTAGTTCTTCTGCTAGGGCCATCGCAGGCTCCGGTCGGCGGTCTGCCAGCGTTACGATTTTTGGCAAGCGGCGCTTCCGGCGGCTAGCTGTGGATCGCAGCGCTTCCAAGCCGTTGCGGACGTAGGAGATGTTGACTCCCAGCACGTCGCAGATGTTCTCAAAGGAGAACGGCCACTCGCGGTCTTCCGAGAAAATCCAGGTATCCGCTTCATCGAAAGTCTCCATTCCGCGAGAGTCTCTGGCCAAAGCGTTATTCTGGAAGCATTCTACGGCGTCGCGCAGGATGGCCAGCATGAGCTGGCGTTCGTTGCCCGCACCGTCGTCGGAGCTTTGGCCGGCGAAGTACTGCTCGGGCAGAAGGGAATCAGGTTCGAAGAGCTGGGCGTGGGTTTCAGTCATGTTTTTGTTGGCTCCTTACAGACATCCTGACGCCGTCCGCGGCAGAATATTCTGGTGCCAACTCAAAAATCTGAAAAAAGTTGATGCGAGCCGATCGGCCCGGGGCTCGAGGCTCGAACGGTCAGCGACCGGTGAGTCGGTCGATCCGGCGGCGATCGCGCTTGGTTGGTCGGCCAAGTGCTTGAGCGGCTGAGCCACTGGGCTTGAGGGCGCGTACTTCGGAAGCCATCTTCTCGCGCTCCAGCACGCTGGCGGGGGTTTCGAGATACAGGAGACTGGCATCTTCCGCGCTGCCACGGCGTTCGGAAATCGCGAGAATCTCGACGATTTGCTGGAACGGGCCTTTGCGGATCTCTACCAGATCTCCGAGGCGGACAATGCGGGCAGGTTTGGCCCGAACTCCGTTGACCCTGACCATGCCGCCGTCGATCCCATCGCGGGCTATGGAGCGTGTTTTGAAGAAACGCGCGGCCCACAACCACTTATCGACCCTGACGCCGTCTCCGGCCTGTTCTGCACTCTGAGGATCCATGAGGGGGCACCATAGCGGCGCCTGAGGCGGTCTCAAAGGCGGCAGCGGTGCGATTGCCCGTCTCTGACCTCCCGACTAGACTGCGCTCTATGAGCAAACGCATCGAGCCCGACGAGGCTGCCCGGTTGATCGAAGATGGTTGGATTTATCTAGACGTCAGATCGGTCTCCGAGTTTGAGCAAGGCCACCCGAAAGGCGCTTGGAACGTTCCATTGCTGCACCTGGAGCCTGGGCGAGGGATGACGCCCAACCCTGATTTCCTCGCCGATGTGAAACGAGCGTTCGCCGTCGATTCACAACTGGTCGTGGGGTGTAAGTCTAGCGGTCGTTCGGCGAAGGCGGCCGCCCTGCTGGAACAAGATGGCTTCACGCAGATTGTCGATATGGCTGGTGGTTTCTCAGGCCAGCCGGCCCCCGGAGGGGGCGTGGCGTGTCAGGGCTGGGAGGCCCGCGGCCTGCCAACCGCCGCGTGTGCCGAGTCGGGCAGGAGTTATGCTGCGTTGAAAGCCGGGAATTGACCCCCAAGGGGCCCCCTGTCCGATGGTATCGTTGGGCAGGGCGTCAACTTCGCACCGGGCTGCCACACTGGGTGTTGACAACGCGCCCTCAGCTCACGCATCTCGCTTAACTGGAACACGTTCAGTTAAGCCCCTTTTAGTGATGGGGTGAAGCTAGAAAATTTCTCAAAGCCCCTGGGAGGAGCCATGCCCGCATCCGGGTTTTCAAACGTTCGGATGGTGGCCGCGCTTTAAGCGCTGCCATCATATTCTCGTCTTTGGTCGCCACTGGGGCCCAAGCAGTCTCACCAGCCGCGAACTGCGGGGGTGGCAAGATTCGCGCCGTCCAGCGCAACGTTCGGTCGCTTGGCAAGTGCTTGAAGCGGCTCGCCGCTCGCGGTGAGTTTGCGGACTACGCCCTTTGTCTCGACGCGGCTGACATTGAGGTCGAGTCGGAGTTTGGGGTTGCCGAGTCGCGGGCCTCGAAAGACGGCTACGTCTGCCATGGCGATCCAACTGGTTTGGATCTACTTGCAGCCGACCACACATTTTTGAACTTTGTGGATGCAGCGGTCTTGGCCGCCAACCCCGTTCCCAACAAATGTGTGAAGAAGGCCGTCGTTGCTGCCGCAAAAGGGGCGACCAAGTCTTTGACCTGCTACCGGAAGGCTGCGCGGCGGTGGGACCCGGCCAAGCTGGCAACATGTAAGATCAAGGCTAATCGCGTTTTCTTTAACAAGTGGCGCAAAGTTAAGAAGCCGGTTGAATGTGCGGTCGAAGATTACTTCGTTGCATAGCGGCGCGGCCCTTGCCAATGATTGTTTCACGGCGATTGATTCAGATTCACGGACCCTAATTTCGCGTGCCAGCTTCAAGCTTAGTGGCATACTCACCAAAAAGTGCGCGGGCGGCTCGGGTGGATTTCTAGCGACGGCTTTCCCCGGCAGCTGTGTGGCCGATACGGGTTCGACCGCGACATTAGCACCTTGCGTCGAGCAAGTGTTGCGCTGCCGCGCTTGTCGCTTACTCAATGAAGCGGACGGTTTGGATGTAGACTGTGACCTTTTCGACGACGGCGTGGAGCAGGACAGCTGCGAAGACACTCCAGGTTCGACCACAACCACCACTTCAACCACCCAGACAACGACAACGAGCTCCACGACCACGACGACTGTGAACCTCTGCTCACCGCCGCCGGATTGTTCTATTGTTGATACCGAGTGTGCCTTGGGTGTTTGCAACCCGGCTAACGGCGCTTGCACTTTGTCGCCACTGGTCGCTGGGACGGCCTGCGCCGCCGGCGCTCCTGCAGCCACGATCACCAATGTCGTAGTCACCGACCTTAGCAGTGCGGATACCAAGTTGGACGGCGGTTTCGACGTCAACGAGTGGACTCATACTCTTGACGTTGACGTTGACGTGACGACGACAGACATTGATACGCACATGGCGGCAGTCATCGGCGCCGATGCTTGTTGCACGACAGGCGACGTCGACCTTAACCGCACGGTTTCCTACACCGTCGCATTTGACGTTGTGTCAGCGCTGTCTTGTCAGCTGACGTTAGACCATTCCGTGCTTGGCGCTTTTAGCCTCCTCGATGAACGAGTGGCCAACGAAGACGCCGGTGGTACCGCCTCGATCACGGGTGTGACGGCAGCGGTTTCGGTTGGTGGCGGCCCCGCAACCGATCTTTCCTTTTCGCCTTCACCGGGTAGTCGAACTCACGGCCTGTATGGTGGCGAGGGTGACAGCGACGTAGAGTTCTCTGGCAGTGACTCAGCCGTCTTGGTTGGTAGCGGCAACGCGTCGGTAGTGTTTAGCGTTAGCTTTAACATTCGCGCCTTTTCTAACTCCAATTTGGTGTTTCCCGCTGCGGGCGGCGATGAAATCGCTGTGCGAATGGGATTGTCGGATTCGATCACCAACGGCTTTACGGCTGGAGAGTATCCGAACTCCGGCGGAGCGCTCGGCTCTCGCAATGCCGCTTTGGACGGACACTTCCTTTTGGTCAACGTGATCGGAACTCCCTAGATCCGGGCCCAAGAAGACGGGCCAAAAAAAAGGGCCAGCTCCGTTATGGAGCTGGCCCTTTTCTTTGTAATCCGTTCGGTCGGCCTACCCGCCTAGTGGTAAGGCCTGCGACATGTGTGATGCGCCACTTGGCGCATCACACATGTCGCTTACAATCCGTCGAACGCGACGTGATTTAGAGTGACGTTGTCACCAATTCGCAGTAGGGCAGGGAAGCCGCCGAAGACGGCTCCGTTCCAGTTGGTGCCGACTCGCAATCGGATCCGGGTTGCCGGGCAGAAGATCGTTCCTCCGCCGACGTTGGTCTCGCCAATGTCACACTTCGTTGCCGTAGCGCCTTTGCCGTACCAGATGATGTGGTTCTCGGTCAGGCCATTGAGCAGGTTGAACGTCCAGCTAATGCCAGAGTCGAACTGGTTGTCGATGCGCATGACAAAGACGGTATCGGTTGAACCCCCACCGTCTAGGTTGATGGTCACATTGTTGTTGCCGTTGAAGTTGTCGAAATCGAAAACGTTGATCCCACCGACGTTGACCGCGTTGATGGTCGGCGCGGCCACGCCTCCGGGCAACCCTTCGTAGGTTGCGCCAAAGTTGGTGGTCTGGGTCAGTGCATCAAGAAGCGCTTCAGTGTTGGTGGAAATGTCTGTTTGCGCGTCGGTGCACAGTGTTAGCCGCGGGTCGTTTCCGGTGGTGTCGTAGAAAGTCGGCGCGGGGAGCTTCGGAAATATCTGGCCGGCTGCGACAGTGGACGGGGCAATACCGGGTAGCGAGGCTCCGCCGAACCCATTTACGCTGCCGTTGTTGGTGATGATGTCTCCGGCATCCGCGTTCGCGTTGGTGCTAAATTCTGCACTGGAGCCTGAATTAACGTCACTCCCGACCATGTCGCCGTTGATCACCGAATCTTCTCCGATGAAGATCTGGCTGGCACAGAAGTGCCCGTTGACGATCGCTGTGTTGCCGCTTTCGGCCCGAACGTTGACGTCCGGCCAACCGACTACGGCCCATCGGCAAGCTTGTCCGGTTACGACCTCGTTGGTCGACGTGCAGACGCCGGTCTGGCACTCCGACGCAAGGCTACAAGGATCTCCGTCGTCGCAGACCCCACTTTCGTTGGCGGGACGTTCCACGCAAGCCCCGCCACCGTTGCAGCCAGGTGCTGTGCAGGCGGTGGTCGGTGCGTCAACGCATGGAGAGTCCAAGGCTTCGTTCGTGCAGTCAGCGGCGCAGCAGTCACCTCCTACCGTGTTGCCGTCGTCACATTCCTCGAGTCCGCCGGCGACGCCGTTACCGCAGGTCGTGCATTGGTTCGTGCAGCCGTCTCCCTGAATGAGGTTGCCGTCGTCGCATTCCTCTCCCGTGTCGACAACGCTGTCTCCACACGAGGCCAGGCTGCAATCGGTACGGCACGCGTCGGGGGTCAAGTCGGAATTTACGATGCCATCGTCGCACGCTTCGGTTCCGCTATTGTTGATCGTGTCGTCGCCACAGAATTCCAAAATACAGGCGTCCGTACACCCGTCGCCGTCAATTAGATTACCGTCATCACATTCTTCGCCGGCGTCGACGAGGGCGTTGGGGCACTCGGGGCAGCTGCCATTTACGGAACCGTCATCGAAGTCGTCACAATCACGCAAGTCGCCGTAGGCATCGTTCCAAATCAGGCACACGCGACAGTCGAGTCGAGTCTCGGCGCACTGGGAGAGATCAGGCGAAGTCATGCCGAGACCTTGCGAAGTGCAGATCGGGACGATGTCGGGAAAGCTCGGTGTCAGGTCTCCGGCTGGACACTTTTTATCGAGTAACTTGTTAAGCTTGGCGATCGCTTTACCGACTTTCCCACGAGTGTCGGTTTGCACGATATCTAGACAGCCTCGGAACGTCGCATCATCTTGGATCGAGCCATCTTTGAGGCCGAGCTTGGCACAGCGGGTGAGTTCCTTGTGCTTGGTGTCTTCGATTTTGCCCATTCCCTTGAGGAGCGCCCGCGTGCAAAGCCCCTTGGGGTCGATCGCTGACGAGGCAGCCAACGCCGCGTCCAGGTCCAAACCTAAGGCATCGCCGACAATGCTCACATTCTGGTCCGCGTGGGCGTCGGAAAGTGTGTTCGTGTCGGTCGTAGCGAAATCCGGCAAGGTCAGGCAGTTCTTCGTGAACTCTTTGGTCACCTTGGCGCGAGCCTTGGCGACTTTCCCTTTGATGTCGCTACTTAGGCAGGCTTGTCCGGAGACGCCCATCGGAAGTTTTCCCTTGATGGCGAAAACGACGCATTTGTCAGCGTCCTTGATGACGGTGCTGGAAACCTTTCCGCCGCGTTTTGAGACGTTCGATATGCACTTTTGTTGTGCCTTATCTTGTTGTTGAGCCAGCGCGATGTCGGTGTACGTCACGACCAAAACGGCCGCGAGAGCGACGAGTAAAAGTTTCTGCATGTTATTTCCACACCAAGGCAGGCCGCGGAGCACGGCGAATCGAATAGAACGAATGTAGCCCAGCCGTGGGCCTCGCGGCAAACGTCAATGTTGTGTCCGTGCGGTCGGTTCTGATCACAAATGCGCAAATCTTGCTGAATTCTAGCTACCGTCCCGACCCAGCGACGCAATGGGCTAGTATCGGCGTCGGCTTGAACGAGCTTTCAGGCTCGGCCGCTCGGCAGGCTAAGGGGCTGAAACAGGCTCTGGGCTGCGGAAAAATTTGCCAGTAGAGCGCGCCACGACAGTGGTTAGCTCGGTGACTTCCGCCGCCACGACGATATAGCGAGGGTGTGACTCATCGACGACTTGAGCGCTTATGGTCAAGGGCGATTCGACGGGGCAGGGGGCTAGGTAGCGAACGGTCAGCTCGCCGGTCACAACGCGGTGGCCGCTTAGAAATACGGCGGCAGCACACGAAAACTCATCCAGAATGGTCGCCACAATGCCGCCGTGGGCCACGCCCGGGGCACCGTGGAAACGGTCAGGCACCTGATAGTTCGCCCGAATTTCATCGCCGATACGCTGGAAGCGAAGCTTGAGGCCATCCGGATTGCTGTCGGAACAGCCGAAGCAGCCCCCATCGCCGAACGGGAACGAAAGATCTACGTGCTCTGGAACAAGGGACATTGGGCGGCGTCTTACGTGAAATCGATTGGCACCCCAAACGTGTTAGGAGTTCCGATGCCCTCCGTATCAAGGATCCGTGTGCGCGCTGGCGACCTGGATGTGGCCTGCCATGAAGTGGGCCAGGGACCACTGGTACTTCTTTGTCATGGATTCCCGGAGCTCGGCTTTTCATGGAGGCACCAGCTTGGGGCACTGGCCGACGCGGGGTTTAGGGCGGTTGCCCCCGATTTGCGCGGGTACGGCGATACGGCTGGCCCGGCAGAGCCTGAAGACTGCTCGTTCGACCGCCTGATCAACGACCTGGTTTCGCTGGTTGCAGCTCTTGGGGAGCAGCAGGCTGTGCTAGTCGGCCACGACTTTGGCGCCTTTCTGGCCTGGCACGCCGCTGCCGTGCGGCCAGACATCTTTACCCGTGTCGCCTGTCTTTCCGTTCCTTATCCAACGTTCTTGATGGGAACCGATGCTCCGACAAAAGTTCTTTTAAAACGGATAGGTAGCGAAGATCATTACATCTTGTACTTTCAGAGAATCGGGGGCCCAGAAGCCGAGTTGGAGGCCGATGTCGCCGACACACTTCTTCGCACCTACTGGTCGAGTTCAGGCGAGGAACCGGATGCGGAGCCCTTTGCAGCGGCGATGCCGCGGGGAAGTGGTTTTCTTGCCGGAACGCGTCGTCCGAGCCGCATACCCAGCTGGCTCACCGAGGATGAACTGGCGGTCTATGTTGATGCTTTCAAACGCCGCGGGTTCGCCGGACCGCTTGCCTGGTACCGGGCGATCGATAGCAGTTGGGAGAATCTGGCTCGCTGGCGCGACGCGAAGGTCTCACAGCCTGCTTTGTTCATGATTGGCGCCTGTGACCCGCTGTTGGCCGCCACCACCGGTCTTCGCAAGCGAATGCTGAGTCTCGTGCCCCGATTGTCCAAAGAGATTATCTTGCCCGGATGTGGCCACTGGGTGCAGCAAGAGCGCCCGTTGGAAGTGAATCGAGCCCTTACCGAGTTTCTAAGTGAATCACTCTGAACACAGCGGCGACGCTCAGGTTTTGTCGAAGATCGAGGTGGTGCGCACGCTCGACCAGGTCGAGCGCAGCGATTGGAACGCGCTGGTCGATGAGGATGATCCATTCAGCGAATGGGAGTTCCTCGCTGCATTAGAGGACAGTGGCACGGTGGGGTCATCGACCGCATGGCAGCCGCGATATGTGTTGCTGCGTGAGAACGGTGCGCTGGTCGGCGCGTGTGCGATGTATGTGAAGTACGACTCGTACGGCGAGTTCATCTTCGATTGGCAGTGGGCCGAGGCCTACGCCAATGCCGGAATTTCTTATTACCCCAAAGCGGTCGTCGCGATTCCATTCACGCCGGTGGCAGGGGACCGCCTTTTGACCGGTTCCGGCCCGGACTCCCGAAGTCGGGCGTTGGTGCTGGCCAACGCCCTTACTGATGTCGTTGTTAGCGAAGGGTTGTCGGGTCTCCATGTGTTGTTCGCCAACCGTGACGAGCATGATTTGCTAACTAGTGGAGCCCAGCAAGATTTACTTAGTAATGGCGCGATGATGTCGCGGTTGTCTCATCAGTACCATTGGGAAAATCGCGGCTACGCCAAGTTCGATGACTACCTATCTGACTTGCGTTCGAAGAAACGTAAACAAGTGAACAAAGAGCGGGCCTGCGTTGCTGCAACGGGTCTTGACGTGCGAATCGTAGCGGGCGACGACATCCGCGTGGAGCATATGGACGCGATTTGGCGCTTCTACCAGCACACACAGGTCCGCAAGTGGGGACAGGGGTACCTGAATCGAGAAACCTTCGAACGCCTCTGGCAGGACTTTCGGCACCGATTGGTCTTGGTTTTGGCGTTTGACGGTAGCGAGGCCATCGCGGGAACCCTCAATGTGCGCAAGGGGAGACGGCTGCTCGGGCGATATTGGGGCTGCATAAAAGACGTCGAGTCGCTGCATTTTGAATGCTGCTTCTACAAGCTGATCGAGTACGCGATTGCTGAAGGGCTTGAACTCTTCGAGGCGGGGGCTCAAGGCGAGCACAAATTCCTGCGCGGATTTGCCGCGCGCCCCACGTACAGCGCGCATTGGCTGGCCCATGAAGGCGGGCGACGGGCGATCGCGGACTATCTCGCTCGCGAGCGGGAGCACATCGGCGACCTTATCCAGCACTACAATGCCAGCTCGCCGCTGAAGCCGGTGCGGGCTGCCGCAGCCGAGAAGACTTGACCCCAATTGTTGGCGCATTCTTGGTCAGAACCGCGTTACGGATCACCAATGTACAGCTTAAGCCCAGGTCTCGCGTTGACGCTGACGAGACCAGCATTAGAATGAATCACATGTCCGATCAGAGAAGCCTGACTCACCGCAAGGAAGGTGAGCTCCTCACCAAGCAACGCCCCAAAATCAAAAAGCCGCCAATGTATGTGGTCGTTATTTTGAACGACGACTATACGCCGATGGAATTTGTTATTTGGATTCTGCAGACCGTTTTCTACAAGAACTCGGCCGAGGCCAGCAAGCTCATGCTTGCCGTCCATAACGATGGACGCGGGGTCTGTGGCATTTTTACGCACGACATTGCGCGCACCAAGTCCGTTCAGGTCTCGCAAATGGCGCGCAAACACGAGCATCCGCTCGAGTGCATCATCGAACCTTGTGATTCAGGCGATGAGGATGGTGATGGCTAAATTAATTTCCGAAGAGCTCGAACGTACATTGCAGCGCGCCGTAGACCGGGCCAAGGCTGGGCGCCACGAATTTGTGGCGCCGGAGCATCTCCTGTTCGCCCTGACCAGCGATGCTGTGGCGGCCGACGTGCTTTTGCATTGCGGCGCGAATGTCGAATCGCTGCGCAGCGAACTGGATAAGTTCCTGACCGAATCGATGCCTTGTTACCCCGATCACCTACACGGCGAAGACGGGCCCGACGATGCGCCCGATCCGCAATACACACTCGGCTGTCAGTTCGTTTTGCAGCTGGCGGCATCGCACGTGCAAAGTGCGGGTAAGGGCCAAATAGACGGCGGCAACGTTCTCGTGGCTCTGTTTCGCGAAGAGGAGTCCCATGCCGCGTGGTTCCTGGCCAAGCACAGCGTGACGCGTTTGGACTGCGTGCGTTACATTTCGCATCACGTCTCCAAAGTCACGGGCGGTCCGCGGCTGGGGATGGAAGATGTTGACGGCAACGATCCGGAAAGTTTCGAAGGGATGGATGTCGAAGGTGGCGTTGATGCGTCCAACGATCCCCTCGAAGCGTTTTGCACAAACCTGAACGCGCGCGCGGCAGAAGGTAAAATCGATCCGCTGATCGGACGTGAGAAGGAGGTAGAACGAACCGTTCATATCCTCGCACGTCGCCGTAAGAACAACCCGATTTTTGTTGGCGATGCCGGTGTCGGAAAAACGGCGATCGTCGAAGGTCTCGCACTACGAATCCATGAGGGGACGGTTCCGGAACACCTTAGCGACGTCACGATCTACGCTCTGGACATGGCAGGACTCCTTGCCGGGACTCGCTATCGCGGCGATTTCGAAGAGCGATTGAAAGCTGTGATTGAAGCGATCCAAGAGGATTCCGAGCACCGCGTTCTGTTTGTGGACGAAATACACAATCTCATCGGCGCCGGCGCGGTTTCCGGTGGTGCGATGGATGCGTCGAACATGCTCAAGCCGGCCCTGGCCTCAGGGGACATCAAATGCTTGGGCACGACGACCTACAAAGAATACCGGCAGATTTTTGAGAAGGACCACGCGCTTTCCCGCCGCTTCCAGAAGGTCGAAGTGCCGGAGCCGAGCGAAGAAGACACGCTAGCAATTCTGAAAGGTTTGAAGTCGCGCTACGAGGATTTTCACGGTGTTGAGTACACCGACGACGCGGTCAAGGCTGCGGTCGAGTTGTCGGCAAAGTTCATCAACGACCGCTTCCTGCCCGACAAAGCGATCGACGTACTCGACGAGAGTGGAGCCGAAGTAAAACTACGAGTTGACGCCGCTCCCGACGTTAATCTCGAAGGTACCTCCGAAGGTACCTCCGAAGGTAACTCCGAAGGTAACTCCGAAGGTAACTCCGAAGGTAACTCCGAAGGTAACTCCGAAGGTAACGTCGCATTGCTTGCGCCCGATGCTCAACCCGGTTCGGAAACTGTCGAGCCCGTCTCGGCCAGATCCAGTGCCGACGCCAAGCCGGCCATGCCACTCGAAGCGGATTCCGAAATTGCGCAAGACGGTCGTGCGATCGGTGACGCCGATCGCTCGACTGCTGACGACGCAGGTACGAAGCCCCGACGGCAAGTTCATCCGGTCGATGTCGAACGGATGGTCTCGCGAATCGCCAAGATTCCGCCGCGCACTGTTCAAGTTGATGACCGTGCGCGACTGGCGACATTGGATCGCGACCTCAAGCTGCTCCTGTATGGACAAGACGCGGCTGTTGAGCGAGTCGTCAATGCGATCCAGCTCGCGCGTGCTGGCCTGGGCGAACCCGACAAGCCGATTGGCTCGTTTCTGTTTGCCGGTCCAACCGGGGTCGGGAAAACGGAACTCGCCAAACAGTTGGCCACCAATCTCGACATTCACTTCGTGCGTTTCGACATGAGTGAGTACATGGAGAAGCACGCAGTGTCGCGACTGGTCGGGTCGCCTCCCGGCTATGTCGGTTACGATCAAGGTGGGCAGCTCACCGAGGCGATTCATCGCAATCCTCACTGCGTCTTGTTGCTCGATGAGATCGAGAAGGCTCATCAGGATATCGACAATATCCTTCTACAGATCATGGACTACGCGACGTTGACCGATAACAACGGCCGCAAAACCGATTTCCGAAACGTGATCGTGATCATGACCACCAACACTGGTGCCCGGGAAAGTGCGGCGAACGCGATCGGGTTCGGTAACAAGAACGATCCGAGTAGTGCCAGCCTGAAAGCAATCGACAAGGCGTTTAGTCCCGAATTCCGCAATCGCCTGAGTGCGATCGTGGCGTTCCAACCGCTGGGTGTCGTTGTTGCGGAAAAGATCGTCGAGAAGATGGTCGCTGAACTCGAGCAGCGTTTGAAAGCCAAGGATGTAACTCTGGTCTTGGAGACCTCGGCGCGACGATGGCTGGCCGAAAACGGTTACGATGAAAAGTTCGGTGCGCGCCCGATGCGCCGACTCATCGAAACCGAGATTTCGCACAAGCTAAGTTCTGAGATTCTGTTCGGGAAGTTGGCCAGTGGCGGTTCCGTGACCATTGCTGCCGATGAGAACGGTTTGTCGTTCAAATTCTAGTTCATCAATTGGAGAATCGGCCCATGCCCGCATCCCCTCGCCATGAATCCGTGCGTAGTACCGCGGACCTGCGGGTCTATACGCTTCCTGGTGGTTGGGAAATATTGGCCGGGCGCACCGACGCCGACAACGATCGTCTGAGTCTGAAAATTGCCCGTCCCAACGACTGGTGGTTTCACGTCCGTGGAATGCCGGGATCTCATGTCGTGCTTCGTGGCGATGGATCGAGCGAGCCCGACCGAGCTACCCTCGAAGCAGCCGCCGCAGTGGCGGTGTGGCACAGCAAGGCCCGAGGGGCCGGAGTCACGCCAGTGTCTTGCACGCAGGCTCGCAATGTCACCAAGCCGCGCGGCGCCAAGCCGGGCACCGTGGAGATCAAGCGCGAAAAGGTGCTCAAGGTCCGACCGGGCCTTCCCGTCGCCACCCCCGGCAGTTCCTGTTAGACGACCTTGCATGAGTGATTCTGCACAGCGGGTCGTGACCACATCGATGATCGGGATGGAGATGCCGGACATCGCTCGCTGGTCGCCAAGCGTCGTCGTTGTCCTTGGTCAGAACCCGGGGCCGTTTACCGGACCAGGTACAAACACTTACATCGTCGGAACTGGTGCGAACCGGATCTTACTTGATACCGGGCAGGGCGTTGTCGAATGGGTCGACCTTGTTCAGCGCGCCCTCACCGAGCACTGTGATGACGCTTGCCTGGAACGCATTGTCGTTACCCACGCTCATCCTGATCATCATGGCGGCGTCCGCGATGTCTTCGATCGGTTCGGTGCGCTTCCCCTGCAAAAGAAACCCTGGCCCGCCAATGACATGGGTTTGCCGGTTGAAGCGATAGACCACCTCGATGTGGTCTCGGTCGAGGGTGCGACGCTAGAAGCACACTGGACACCCGGCCACGCCGAAGATCATCTTTGTTTCTTGCTGCGCGAGGAGCGTGCGCTGTTTACCGGCGACGTCGTGCTTGGTGCTGGTACGACCGTCATTCCGCCCGACGGAGACCTCCAAGATTATCTGGATTCGTTGGCCCGTCTTCTCGAACTCGACATCGACGTGATCTTTCCCGCCCACGGACCCGCCATTCGAGAACCGCACGCGAAGATTCGCCAGTACATCGCGCACCGCGAACTCCGTGATGTGCAAATTCTAGAGGCCGTCGATGCTGGCGTTCACCTCGTGCAGGACATGGTCACTCGCATCTATGTCGATGTTCCCGCGTTTCTGCATGGCGCGGCTGCGGTGTCGGTGTCCTCGCATCTACGGCGCTTTGCGAAGAACGCGATTCTGGCTGAAGACGACGGTCGCTGGGTGCGAGTGTGACGGCAGGGTTGCGACGCGGTTAGCCGGGGTTAACCCGTGTTAGCCCATATTAGATTGATACCTGCCGTCCGCGTGTACGTCCGGGGCGAACAGTTCCAACTGTCGCGGTGGTTCAACCCTTTGCGACGCGACCCAGTCGTTCGGCGCAAGCCGATCGGGCCGCAATGGGCGGTCAGGGCAGGGCAGAACCTGTTCTCCCACGCCCGTCCAACTGCGAAACTCAGCCAACCATAGAAACCCATGGCAATTGGCGCGGGTCTCAAAATCGCCCTTTCGTTGCCCGGAATGGCACAGGAAATGCCAAATTTCGTGGCCAGCTACGAATACCAGAAGGTCTTCGGGGCTATCGAAGCGGTCTTCCCACCATAAGAGTTTGTAGGGCGCCCGGCCCTTGCTGGGGCGCTCTAGAGTTTGGGAACCGACGCCGTAGGCGGCGTTACGTGGGTAGCGCAGTCGTTTTTTCACAGCCAATACGATGCGGCGATCATTGAGGCGGTAGTAGCCGGTCACGTCGCGTCCCTTCGCTTTGGTGTATTTGACGTGTACCGATAGATCGTCGGTACGAAAGTGCGCAGCTTTGGCGCGCACAAACGCCTCGGCTCGGGATAGGGTCCCAGTGAAGTTGACGAGTTCTAAGGGCATGGACGGCTCGACTGAAAGCAACTGCATTGTATGCCAACCTGCGTGTCGGCCTCAAGACGGTGTGCAGGTTTTGCACGTTTCGGGAAGTCTGGTTTATGGCTGAACGGTTTGAATCCGAGGTCGTGGTAGTCGGCGGTGGTGTGGCTGGGCTGGTCGCTGCTCGTCGGCTTCATGAGCGTGGCCGCGATGTCATTGTCGTCGAGGCCCGCGAACGGGTAGGCGGCCGTACTTTGACCCGCGACTGCGCCGGGGTGCCGATCGACCTGGGTGGTCACTGGGTTGGTCCCACACAGACACGTATTCTTCGCCTGTTGGCCGAACTGCGCTTGGTTACCCATCCCCAATTCAACACCGGGCGAAAAATTCTTGATGTAGGCGGGCGGCATTCTACCTATGCCAAGTCGATCCCATCGACCTCGGTGTTTACGCTAATAGAGTTCCAGCTGGCTATCTTCGCCCTGGATCGTCTGACGCGATCGATTGATCCAGCCGACCCTGCTGCTCATCCACGAGCCGCCGAGTTGGATGCGACCACGGTTGAGCACTGGAAGCGGCGTCGCCTGCGTACCACTGCCGGGCGCGCGATTTTTGACGCTGCCATCGCGTCGATTTTCGGCACCCATCCTTCAGAAATGTCCATGCTTTTTTTCGCGACTTACTGTGCGGCCGGTGGTGGCTTGCTGAAGCTGGCAGCGGTTGACGGTGCCGCGCAACAAGACGGGATAGTGGGCGGTGCTCAGGGTGTGAGTCTGCGCTTGGCTGATGCCCTCGGCGAACGCGTACGCCTGGCTCAACCGGTTGTCGCCATTGAGCAGGGAAGCGAAGGTGTCGTCGTGCATTGCGCAGGTTCCATGGTCATTCATGCGCGCCGTGCGGTTGTCGCAGTCCCGCCGCCGCTACTCGGTTCGATTGATTGTCGGCCGTTACTTTCTCCCGAGCGCATCGCACTGACGCAGAGAATGCCGATGGGCTCGGCGTTAAAAATATTTGCACGGTATCCGAGTCCGTTCTGGCGCGACGACGGGTTGTCGGGTGAGGTCGTGAGCGACGGCATGATTCAGACCGCCTTTGATGCCAGCGCTCACGATGGTACCGGCCCGGGCTTGCTTGTCTGTCTTGTGTTCGGTCGTGCTGCGCGGCAGTGGCGAGCGCGTACTCGTGCGCAACGCTTCGCTGCGGCTCGGTTGCACCTCGCACGTCTGTACGGCCCTCGTGCTGGCGACCCGGAAGAACTGATCGAACATTGCTGGAGCGACGAACGTTACAGTGGCGGCGGTCCGGTTGCGGTTCTGGGTGCTGGCAGTGCTCTTGAGTGGTCGAAGACGCTGCGTAAGCCCGAAGGGCTGCTTCATTGGGCCGGAACAGAAACGGCAGTGCGGTGGACAGGTTATCTTGACGGCGCCG
>JBLFWR010000010.1:0-50724 GCA_047611725.1 Binatia bacterium
CGAGATTGGCGATACTATGCGTCGTGGCCGCTGCACATCTCAAGCACGAAGCTTGGTCGAAGGTCTTCGGGGAGCGTGCGGACGCGGCGGCGACGATGGAGACCGGCACCGATAAGATCGCCGGGGCCCGTTTTGAGAGGATAAAATCGGTGCTTGCCGGGATGTTCGGCCGTGGCGTCGCGGATGTCCTGGCCGCCGTTTGTGCAATCCCCCGCCAGAATCCTGGCCACGCCTCGCATCGCCAGCGCCTCGAAGAAATTCGCATCCAGATGTAGGCAACGCTCGAAATCCTCGGAGGCACCTTGCAGCAATGCCTGCTGCACTTCCGGGTCTTGTGACGCAAGCGCTCGTTTCAAACGTAGGATGCCAAAATTGAAATGCGATTCGGGAATTCCAGGGTCGAGCTCTTGGGATTGCACCAGCCAGGGTTCAACCTGCTCGTCCCAATCAAGCTCAAGTAGGATCACCGCGATCGAGTTCAAGTGCTCTGCCAACGTCGCTTCAATGTAAGGCCTTTGGCTGTCGGCAGCTCTGGACAGATGTCGCTCTTTGAGGCGCGCAATTTGTCGAAGCCGATACAGGGCTTCGAGCGGACGATCATTGGCGAGGGCAAATTCAGCGAGGTTTTCTACGGCGAGAAGAGAATTGCCTTCGGCTGCCCACTGGAACCGGGCAAGAGCCTTTTCATGCTGGCCGGCGGCGTAGTAGATCATGCCATCTAAGTTGCGAAACGCAGGGCCGCCGCCGCCCTTTGACATCCATTCGTTGTCGATGACGAGACCATGGGAAAACGTGCCGACGCTAATCGCTGCCAGCAGCGCGCAAGCGCCGGCAATCGGCCGCAACAAATACGCGCGCGAAGCTGAGACCGCGCTAACTCCCGCGGCGAACCAGTATGCAAAGGCCACGGCAATCGGCATCAAATAGGTCGCTTTGACTGCGGCGTGCGTGGGGACCGAGCTGGTTCCCTTGATAATAACCGCTGCCATCGCCGCCGTGGCGAACAACATAGTTACGACTACATCGTCCCACCCGTTTCGAATCACACGCCGGATGCTGGCCAAAAACCCAACAAGCATCAACAGGGTTGGGATCATCCCGAGGGTCATCAAAGCCTGGCCCGCACGTCGGGTGATCTCACTTCGGGTCACGCTGGGTAGGGCAAACCCGCCGAAACCGTCAAACCAGGCGTTTGCGTACATCCCGGTGGGAATTGATTCCCGCATGGCACTGTACTCGACGTGTGCGGGGCGGCCGCCGCTAAGCGGTAGTCCGCGCGGCCACTGAGGCCGGTACAGAATCCCGAAATCAAAGAGTACGTATTCCAGGATGCTGCGCTGACCCTGAGGTTGCGCGTTTTCGATGTGGGATAGAAAGAGTTCCTCACGGCTCATCTGAAACGGGTTGCCGTAGACAACGACGTTACGAACGTAAAACCACCCACAAATAACCAACGCTACGGTGGCGACGATCGAAAGGGTTTTTGCGCCGCCAGCGAAGTCGCGCCGAACCAAAGAGCGAAGCCCGAGGGTGGCGAAGGCTGTGGCCACGACGACGAGGCCGGTGAATTTGGTCAACATCGCGACTCCGAGCGCCAGGCCAAGGGCGGCTGCTCGAAGCGGAGTTTCCTTTTCCAGGGTGCGATACAGCGCGAGTAAGGCCAGCGAACAGGCGACCGCCGTTAGCCCCTCGTTGCCGAAGAAGCCTGAGCTGTAGAGATGAACCGGGATAAACAGCATCAGGCCGACGCCGAGTAGCTGAACTATGCGTTGGCCAGGGAACGATCCTCGCAGGATCTGCCAGGCGACATACGCCTGGGTGGTTCCCAACAGGGCAATGGCTACGTTTGCGACACGCAGTCGTACCATCGCATCCGTGTTCCCAAGCCACGACCAAAACGCGTAGACCGTCGCGTAGTAGCCCGGCGGTTGGAAAAATTCCCAGCCGGCTGTTGCCATCGGTACACGGCCGTATTCGGCGAGAAACCAGACGTACGTGAAGTGAGCGAACGCGTCGTAGCCACGCATGAGCGGATAGTACAGCGCGTTGTTGACCCGAACCGCGACCCCAACGACGACCATGAGCGCGCCGAGCCAAGCGAACATTCGACGGCTCATGAATTGGGGCGACCCGTTCAGTTCAAATACCCCAATGCTTTGAGCTTGGTTTTCATGTCGTCGTCGATTTTTTTCGTGACCACCGGCGACGGATTGCGAGAACCGGCGACGCCGATCTGGTTGAGAACCGCGGTGAGCGAATCGACGTCCTCAGGGCTTGGCGGGGGCGCGAGCTTTCCGGAACCATCGGCCAAACGCTCGACTGAAATCGTACCGTCGGCAGGGCGCAGCAAGCGATATTGGTTGCTGACGAGCGACGCGGTATGGGCGATGCGTTCGTGCGCCTTCGGTTCCTGCTTGCGGTGAGTTTGTTGCAGTGAACTATAGGCCACGCCGCTAGAGCCATCGGCTGTGGTGGCTAGATCTCGGCCTTCGAACGCAGCCGGTGGAGTCAGTCCGATCAACCCCAATAGGGTCGGAGCGAAGTCGATGTGTGAAACCGGACCGTCAATGTCTCGTCTCAATTTCTGATCGGGTGATGCGATGAAGAATGGCACGTGAGTCTCTTCTCCATGAAGGGATAACCCGTGCCCGGCCATTCCGTGCTCTCCCAGATGCTCGCCGTGATCCGATGTCACGACAATGATGCAGTTGTCGAGAAACCCACGGGTTCGTAGCTCGTCAACCAATCGGCCGATGTCGCGGTCCAATCCTTTGACCTGCGCATTGTAAGCCTCGTGTATCTCAAACCATACGTCTTCGGGTTGCGGGTATATCCGCGAGACCAGAAAACGATTATTCAAGTCTTCGACGTCACGGTGGTCTTTTTTGGTTGCGGTCTCACGCCAGATCTCTGGGTCGGGATCCAATGGCGAATGCGGTTCCATGTAGTGGAGGTACAAAAGCCGAGGCCGTCGCTTCCACCAGGGCCGTGTCGAAGCGTCTACCCAGTGCAACGCTTCACGGTTCAGCACCTCGGCTAATTCGTGAGGTTTCTTGGGCCCGGTTCCATCGGGTTCCGTTCCAAAGGTGATGTAGTAGCCGAACCCTTTCGAAAACCCGTGGCGAGCGGTGAGTAGTACGTTGCCCTGAAAACCGGCGGTCAAATAGCCCGCGTTCTCTAGAAGCTCAGGAACCGTGGTTTCGCTTTCCGGCATCTGCATGTCGAAGTCCACGACGCCATGCTGGGCGGGATATCGAGACGTCCATAGCGAAGCCATCGACGGCTTCGTCCATGAGGAAAGTGGGTAGGCGTTGCGATACACGGTCGCGTTGGCAGCAAGCGCATCAAGGTTTGGGGTAAGTCCTTGTTCGTTGCCGAAGGCTCCTACGCGGTCGGCCCGCAGTGTATCCACCACGATGACCAGCACGTTTGGTAAATTGTTTGGCCCTGCCAGCAGGCTTGGGCACCCGGTCTGTGCCAGGCACGCGACGCAGAGAACGAGTGCGGCTGCAGCTTGCCGCAGAAACTTGCTGGGGATCGATTTCGATGTGACTGGCATGGTCAGTTGTCTACATGGTCTGCAGCCGCGCCCACAGAGCTTCGGCAATCAGCTTGCTTCCGGCTTCGTTGGGGTGAGCCGGGTCCAAGAAAAGGTCATCGGTGTCCTGAGCCTGAAAGACCGGCAGCAGGTCGATTACAGCGACATCGTGCTCAATAGCGATGCGGCGCAAAGCCACTTGATAGCTCAGGAACACGTTGCAGGCGAGTTTCTCGGCAATCGCGAGTTCGGCGAGGCCCCCGTCGTGGTCGCCGGTTTCCAGCTTGGCGATGCCCAGATCGTAGCGGGCCAAGGGCGAACGCTCATCTAAAGCCACACCGTCGGAGAACCGGGCAAGGGCTTCTTTGAAGTCACCGGCGACATACGCTCTCGATCCCGCTCTCAAGATGCCGAGCAGCTCGGGGTCGCGGGGCAGAATTGGCATCCAACTGGGGCTTTGGGCGTGAAGTTCCGCGATCGGGTCTTCGACGGCCAAGTGATCCAAACAGGAAACCTCCAACAACCCGAGCTCCCGCGGGGTCGTGCTTGAAGTGTCCGAATCCTCCAAAAAGGGAGCGGCCCGGCTGGCGGCTGCTACGTCTTCGAGTCGGTGCTCGATCAGCCGCAGCTCAATTTCTCGCGGGAAGATTAGGAGAACCGGGACGCTTGCGTTGCGGCGGACGGTGTCGATCGTGGCACGCGTCGAGGCTTCGAATTCGCTAAGAGGCGCAACGCGGCGAAGTTCTTCCAGTGGCCGCCCCATGATTACTGCCCGCGATCGAGGGTCCCCTTGCGGCGTGTGATTGGCCACTGCTACTCGGGAAGCCAAAGCGCGATAGGTCTGCGATCGTAGCAGTTGGCTGCGCCACTCGTACTCTCCGAAGCGCTGTCGGTGGGAGCTGAGGGCAAACCGAAACGCGTTGTTGGCTGAGTAGCCGATGACCACAATGTCAGGTTGCCAATCCAGCACCCGCTGGCGAAATACGTACTCGCCCATCACGGCGCTGTGACCAGGGTATCCAGCATTTCGGAGGCTTAGGTGCGGAGGCTCTGACGAGCGCTGCAATCCATCGAGCTGTCCGATGAAGGTGAGTTTGTCTTCGAGGCCCCAGCCAAACGTGCAAGAGTCGCCGAGAAACGCGACTTTTCTCAGCCCTAGGGGTTCGTTTTGCCCTTGGCTCAAGGGCGGAAAGCCGGTCGTTCTGAAGCCCTCGTTATCGAACGAGGCGTCGAATTTGAACCACTTCCCCGAATAGTTGGGTTGCGGCAGTGGCCCCAATAGCGGGTCGATTCTGATGAACCCGACCGTCGTTCCTTCTCGGCTCGGCCATGCGACTGCATCGATGCCAGCGAGTCTGACCGCGAGTTCAATCGCGAGTAGGAGCGCTCCCATAATCGAGAACGAGGCAAAGGTCGTAGCGAGATTGCGGGCGGTGCGATTCATCGAGGTGGTTTCCCGTCGTCGCCGGGCCAGGTGGTGGTGCCGACGCGGATGGTGACGATTGCAGATCTGAAGTGCATGCACTGTAGCGGGATCGGTTTGGGTTGCGAAAGCGACTGCAGCCGATCTGACTTTTGGCGTTGCGATGCTGTCCCCGGCACGATAGACGGAACCTCAAGCCACGCGGTGACGCGACTGCCGGAACCAACTTGCGGCCGAGTCGTCGCGAGCGAGTGATCCAATGATGTCTACATCAACCAATCTTCCAACTAATCAGTCTCCGGGGATATCTGAGGTTCTGGATTTCGACCGTTTCGATGCCGAGATCGAACAGTTAGCTTCCGGTTACCGCGCCAATCGCCCTTTCCCACATGTGTGTTTTGAGGGCCTTCTTCGGCCCGAAGCGGCTGCTCGATTGGAGGCCGATTTCCCACGCCAGGCCGACAACAACTGGATTCGCTATCGGCACGTCAACGAGAACAAGGCCAGCATTCATCATTGGGAAGATTTTCCAGAGTCGGTTGCCGCTGCAATCCGCGAGCTGAACTCTCCTCGCTTCGTCGAGTTGGTGTCACGCATCAGCGGTATCGAAGGCCTTGTCGCCGATACTGAAATCGAAGGCGGGGGCATGCACCAGGCTTGGTCTGGTGGTTTTCTCAACGTTCACAAAGATTTCACCATGCATCGCGTAAAGCCGGGATGGCGACGACGCTGCAATTTGATCCTCTATCTGAACGCCGATTGGGATGTCGCCTGGGGCGGTAGTATCCAATTGTGGGATTCAGAGATGGCCACTTGCGCGGGCGAGATGTCGCCGCTTCTCAACAACGCTTTGCTGTTCAACACTCCTGGCGCGTTGCACGGGTTTCCCGATCCGTTGACCTGCCCCACAGACCAGACACGCAAGAGCATCCAGCTTTACTACTACACGATTGACGATGTCGTTGGCGCGACGCCGACGGCGACGACCTACTTCGCCCGGCCCCAAGATTCATCGGCTAAAAAGTTGGCTGTGAAAGCCGACAATATGGCCCTGGCTGTCTACGCATGGCTCAAGCGAAACGTCGGGATACCGGACAGTCTGATCAGTCGCATCACTGGCTGGTTTACCGAATACCGCACGTCTCGAAAGGGCTGAGCGGGGTTTCGTGCCCGTGACTTTCGAGCACCGAAGGCTTGGGCCACGGCCGTGTGTTGGACTAAGCCACGCCGGACAGCTCGACCTGTGAACGACGCTCAACCTCAGACTCGCTACACCTGGCTGCTGGCTTGGTGCGCCGCATTCGTGGCCCATCGCGGGTTGCTCGCGGTGTTCGCGTTGGATCGCGTTTGGTACTGGGAAGAAGCGTACCGCCTGCTCATCGCGCAATCGCTGCTTGAAGGGTGGGGGCTTTCGCTTTGGCAACTACAGGCCGATCCGTACAACGGGGGGTCGGTGGCTATGGGTGTCTTGGCGATGCCTTTTGTTGCCTTGTTCGGGAACTCCTGGCTCGCGGCAAAGTTGGTCGCGATCGCGTTTGCCACCTTGGGGCTTGTTTTTTGGTCGCTGGCGATTGATCGCGCCTTTGGTCGCCGAGCCGCACATCTTTTTGCTTTGGCTTGGGTTGCGGCGCCGCCCCTTTTTCAACTCTACAATCTAATCGTGATGGGCTCGCACGCCGAAGTTGCCACGCTGGCAGGCTTCGTGATGTTTGCTTGGCAGAATTATCTGCGCCGCATGGGCCAGCGCGAACTATTGTTTTGGGGCATCGCTGGCGGTGTTTCGACATGGTTTGCCTACACGGCGGTGCTTCCTTTCGCGTTGACTGCTGTCGCTTCGGTGGTTTTTGGATTGATCGCGCCGCGCGGCGTGGCGCTTGTTGCGATCGGCTTCGTGGCAGGAATGTCGCCATGGCTCGCTTTCAACCTAGCCAACGAGGGAGCGGGTCTCGCCGTGTTGGGTACAACGTTTACTGCCGGTTCCGATGTGGTTGCACCCGGAGGGCTGGAAGGGCTACTGCGCCTGATTCGGTTTGGAATCCCGCCCGCGCTGCGCTTCGAAAGTCTGGGCGAGAGTGCTTTCACATCACGCCGGGTCTTCGCCGATGGATACCTGATTCTATGTACGCTCGGCGGCCTGCTGTGTTTGGCCGAGCTTCGACGATCGGCTGCGCGCCGTGCTTTCGCCGCCGTTGCGCTGGCCTGGTTCCCGGCGTTCATCCTTATGATTGCGGCGAGCAACCAGATCTTCGATGAAAGGGTCAATGCGTTTAGCCCGGTAGACTTTTTGACCTACCGGGTCCTGGTCCCGGCCTTGCCCGGATTGTTCGCGGCCTTCGCCATCGGCGCGGCCGGCGTGCCCCGCGTGTTCCGTGCGGCGGTAGTGGGGATGTTGGTGTTCGGCATGGCAGGGTCGATCGGCTTGATCGTCGATCCGTTGGAGCGCGGCTTTACGCGGGCTCCTTCATCGAACCTTGGCGCGCAGGCCATGGGGCACTTGTTGGTCTACAAGCACGGAGACGACAAGGCGGCGATCAAAAACCCGATCACTGACCAGCTAGCGAGCGTGCCCGCGGAACTCCGGCAAGCCGCTTGGCACGGCGTCGGCTATTCGATCGCCTGGCATTTCAGACCCGACGCCGATCCTTCCCTGCTAATAGAACGCCTAAGTGCCGTGGCCCCCGCCTACCTCCAACAAGCCCGCGAAGGAGCCCGTACCGCACTATCCTCCCCCCGCTCCTCCCCCCGCTCCCAAATAGCCCCCCGCCCAACCCCTCCTAGAAGCAATTAATCGGGGACGGGTACCTATTAATTCGCCCAGGCGAATTAATAGGTACCCGTCCCCGATTAATTGCTAAGGGCAAAAGGATTCGGTGATTACGGGGTCGATCAGGTCGTCGGTTGTGGGGAGAAGATCGCGTCGACCGATTGTGGCTTCGTAAGGGAGACCCTGACCAGCGGGAAGCGGGTAGGCACGGCGCAAGTGGGGTTGGCGACGCACGGTGGCCAAATCGAACTCGGCGGTACCGCAGCTGCCGGCGCGGGCGTGCATGCGGGCACGTAGCAACAGCGCTTCACGGAAGCCGGCATCGGCATTCAGCGCGTCTTCAATGTGTCTAAACGCCTGAGTCCTGGCGCGTTGTTGCTGTGGCGTGTCGTCGGTGGGGTCGCCCAGTTCTCCGAACAATAATGCTGCTAGGTTGAACGCCGCCTCCGGAATCTGCGCTTGCGCAGCCGCGGCCGTGCGGGCCGCGGCGACGGCGGCACTGCGGCGGCCTAACGATGCTTCGATGACAGCAATGGAGTTTTCTACTTCCCCAATATTGCGGCGCTGGCGGGCAGTAGGATCGCCCGGTGTTTTGTTGGCGGATTCGCGTGCCAGTTCACGGGCCACGGCCAGGTGGGAAAGGGCGAGCTGTGGTTGGCCGCCCCGAACCGCAATTGTGGCGAGATTCTCGTAGGCTGGCCCGTAGCTGTGCGCGGCGGCGGCGCGAAAACGCTCCTCGGCGTGCGCGTCGTGACCCACTGCAAACTCGAGCACACCCCACAGGTTGTTGTCCGCCAACTCGCCAATGCTGCCCTCGTCCCAAGCGCGGACGCCGGTCACCAGCCCCTGCGTGAACACGACTGCAGACAGCGCGAGGACAATCCCGGAAATTGACAGCGCGGCAGTGGCGGCCCCGCGGGCATGTTGTTTCAAAACAACGAGTCCCTGGGCACTGAACCAAGCGAACGACAGCGCCACGGGAACGAAGTAGGTCGCTTTTACCGCGGCGTGTACGGGCGCTGCGTAGGTTCCGTACACAAACAACGCTCCCATTCCGACGAGCGACGTGGACATCAGCGCTGACGTTGGTTGCCACTGTCCCGCCAACAATTTCCTGCAAGTTGAAGCCAGACCGAGAAGCACGAGCAACGTTGGAACAAGACCAAGGGTAAGCAGCAGTTGTCCCGACCGCCGCGCAATTTCGCTCTCGGTAACCTTGGGCAACACCCAGCCTCCAAACCCATCGAACCATGCGTTGGCGTATAAGCCCGTCCACACCGATTCGCGCATCGAGCTGCGCTCGATCGTTGCAGCTTCGGCGGCCGCAAGGGGAATGCCGCGCGGCCATTGGGGACGGAAGAAGATCCCGGGATCGAAGAGCAGATATTCTCCCAGGCCTCGTCGGCCCGAAGTCAGCGTACTTTCGATTTCGGCGACGATCGGGGCATCGCGACTCAACTGAAACGGGTTGCCGTAATTCTCGATATTGCGCGCGTAGAACCACCCCGAGATCACGGCCACGAGCGCCAGCAGCACGCCCGCTCTCGTTACGGCAGTGCCCCAACGGCCCCGAACCAGTGCGTCCACCACAGCCGTGCCCACGACCGAAGCCACGATGACTACCGCCGAGAATTTTCCGAGCATCGCCAAACCGAGCAGAACGCCGACACTGGCCCAGCCCGCCAGTCCGCTTCGATTTTCCAGTACTTGCGAAGTTCGCCACAAAGCGGCCGTGCACAAGATGGCGGTCAGCCCCTCATTGCCAAGAAACGGAGCGCTGTACAGGTGCACCGGCACAAACAGCATCAGCGAGAACCCCAGCAGGCAGGCTGCGCGATGTTCGGCGAAGTGGCGTCGCAAAATTGACCAGGCGGCGACTGCATGGAACAGCGAGGCAAACGAGACCACGCCAGCGATGAGAGAGAGTCGTGTCTGGGGTTCCCACCCTGAACAGGCCTTCCACAAGGAGGCCGCGAAAGCGTAGTACAACGGGGGGTGGAAGTAGGACCACCCCGACGTCGGGTCAGGTACACGCCAGGTCTCGGCCATCAGCCAAATATAGCTGGCGTGCCCAAAGGCGTCGTAGCCGCGCAGGCTCGGGTAACTCACGGCATTTTGCAGCCGAATCAGGCCGCCCAGTATGAGCAGCGAGAATGCCAGGATCGAGAAGACGCGGTTGCGCATGGGGAAGAATTTGGAAGGCGCCAGCCCGTCGGAAAGCCGGTTAGCCACCTTCGGCATATAGCTCGCGGAAGGTTCTACGACCAACGAGGACAGCCTAGCGGCTTTTCGCGGGGCGACATGGTCGGTTGATCTGTGCTACTAAGCCGGACGGTCGGGCTCCCGTTTGTTGGGGCCCAAAAACGAAATTTCCTGATTCGGAGTCTCTGCATGCTTTTTGGTAAGAAGATCGTCGTCGTGATGCCCGCCTACAACGCCGCACCGACGTTGCGCCAGACCTACTCCGAGATCCCCTTCGACTACGTCGATGCGGCTGTCTTGGTAGATGACGGGAGCAGCGATGAAACCGTAGAACTGGCCCGCTCGTTGGGAGCAACCACGCTCGTGCATTTGGAAAACAAGGGCTACGGCGGCAACCAGAAGACTTGCTACCGCGAAGCGCTACGCCTTGGCGCCGATGTCGTGGTCATGCTTCATCCCGACTATCAGTACACACCGAATCTGCTGGTCGCCATGAGTTCGATGATCGCGATTGGCGAATACGATTGTGTTCTTGGGTCTAGAGTTCTTTGCCAGAGCGCGATCAGCGGTGGCATGCCGGTTTACAAGTATGTCGCGAACCGGGCCTTGACGTTTTTCGAGAACATCATGCTCCGCCAGCACCTGTCCGAGTATCATACCGGCTACCGCGCGTTCTCTCGCGAGGTTTTAGAGACGCTGCCACTGGAAGAGAACTCTGATGACTTCGTGTTCGACAACCAGATGCTAGCGCAATGCATTCACTTCGGGTTTCGCATGGGCGAAGTGTCGTGTCCGACCAAGTACTTCGAAGACGCATCATCGATCAACTTTTCGAGAAGTGTGACTTACGGGTTGGGTGTGCTGGCGACCAGCGTGGCGTTTCGCCTCAATCGCATGGGTTTGATCAAGAGCGATATCTTTCGGGCCGATGGCGAACGGCTGGCGCTGGATCACCAATCACACGTTCATGTTCACGGTGAGGTAGAAGAGGGCGCTTAGGCTGCGCCCCCTTAGCGTTTACAGTACCACTCGATCGTTTTTCGTAGGCCTGTCTCAAAGGTCTCGGCCGGCTTCCAATCCAACTCACTGCTGATTCTGTTGATGTCGATGGCATAGCGCCAGTCGTGCCCAGCACGATCGGTAACGTAAGAAATCAAATTCTTGTGTGGCGCTGCGCCGGGTCGTATTTCGTCGAACACCGCGCAAATTCGATGTACGAGATCGATATTGTTCCACTCGTTCTCGCCGCCGATGTTGTAACACTCACCCAAGCGCCCGCGACGTAAGACACGGTCGATTCCGCTGCAGTGATCGTCCACGTACAGCCAGTCGCGGACATTGCTGCCATCGCCATAGACCGGGATTGCCTTTCCTTCCATGCAAGAGCGGATCACGGTGGGAATGAACTTCTCGCCGTGTTGGAAGGGACCGTAATTGTTCGAGCAATTCGAGATGGTTACGGGCAGCCCATAGGTGTGGAAGTAGGCGCGCGCCAAATGATCAGAGCCTGCTTTCGAGGCCGAATATGGTGAATTCGGAGCGTAGGCCGTGGCCTCGGTAAAAGCCGGATCGTCGGGGCCCAGGGTGCCGTAGACTTCATCGGTAGAAATGTGGTGGAAGCGGCAGCTGGCGGCGTCGACGCCGTTGTCGCCATTGTCACCGAGCCAATAGTCGCGGGCGGCATCGAGCATCTGAAACGTTCCAACGAAGTTGGTTTCGATGAACGCGGCAGGGCCCGTGATGGCGCGATCAACATGACTTTCTGCCGCGAAGTGGACGACGGTGTCGATCTTGTTCTCGCGCAGAGTGCGGTCGACGAGCGGGCGGTCACAGATATTGCCTTCAATGAAAACGTGTCGCTTCGGATCGGGCAAGCCCTGGAGGTTGTCCATCGAACCGGCGTAGGTCAACGCGTCCAAATCAATGATTTGCACGTCGGCGTCGTTGTCCTGTAGCCAACGTACGTAGTTGCAGCCGATGAAGCCGGCACCACCGGTGACAAGAATTTTTCGCGGTTTGTGTTCGCTCAAGACTTAAATCCTCTTACGCTCTGGAAAGTTTCAGCTCGGCTTTGCGTAGATCCGCAAAACGCCGCCGGCGCCGAAAAGCGGCGCGATCGCGGATACTATTGCACTGGCAATCGCCAACGGCGGTAGCAAGACAAGGCTGAGTACCGTGTCGCGAGCGGGCCCGTCTGTAGGGTGGCCGATCAACTTTTGAAAGAGATGGTTCGGGTTGCGGCACAACTTGTTCAACAAACTCTGCGCAAGCCCATAGGTGTCATATTCAAGTGAGAACGTTTCAACGCGTTCACAGGTAAAGCCGGAGCGTTCGACCAATCCGACCAGCGCGTCGCGATCGAAGTGATGGAGGTGGCGAGGCACATCGAGGTGAAACCACCGGGCTCCCCCGATGCTAGCTTGCCAGCCACCGAAGTGCGGCACTTCAATTATCAATTGGCCGTCGTCGGCGACGACGCGACGAGCTTCGGCAAGCACCTGCCGCGGGTGGGCGACGTGTTCGAGCACGTGCCAGATCGTGACGGCGGCAAACTGACCGGCGGGAAGTTCGCCCATGCGTTCGGGCGACAGCACCTGCGCAGTGTGCCCTTCGGCTAACTGCATCACAGGCGCGTCGCCCTGCTCGATTCCCGTGACCTTCCAACCGCGACGATCGCAGACCTGGAGAAAGTCACCGGCGCCGCAGCCGATGTCGAGGACTTTTCTAGTACCTCGAGGGTTCCCGAGTTTGCGGGCACGCAGGCCCATGAAGAAATCCTTGAGAATCGGGTGGCGACCGCCGTAGTAGCAAGTCGCGTAGTAGGCCTCCATATCGGCCGGGTCAGGAGCAGGATCCACATAATTCAGCCCGCAGCCACTGCAGGTAGATATCGCGAAGTCTCCACCGGCAATTGGATCGGGGGCGAGGAAGCGGTGTGTCCGTTCTTCCCCACCGCAGGCAGGACAGGCGGGAACTTTGGCTAGCCCGAGGGCAGCGTTGTCGTTGTCGCGTTCTTGAGCGTGCTGATGGTCCATCGGTGGCTGGCTATACTCGGTCATCGCACTCGTTGCGACCTTGACCGGTACTGCAATGGACCTTAGACTCCGCCGGTGCCTGCCAAGTTCACTGTTTTTTTTGCCGGATTCGCTGTGGTTCTCGCACTTTGCACTCCGGCCAGGGCCCAGCGCCCGGTCTGTGTCGCCCCCGGACCGACTGAGCCGCATCACGTTTTTTGTCTCTCTGACGCCTACTTTCCAGTGGTGCGGCTTATCTCCGACTTTACGGTTGACCACCTGTTCAAGCCGGCGCCACCGGCTTTCAGGCGCACGTTTAGCGATTTCCTTGCCCCGCTGGCCGGATATCAGATGGCGACGCATCCGGAACTAGCTGGTCAGTTGAAGGCGCTTGAACTGAAGTTTACGCAACTGGATCGCACCACCGGGGTGCTTGTTGGCGATTTCGCGAAGTTGGAGAATGCGTCGCGCGCGATCAACGGGGTTTGGAACGAAAATAAGCTGCCGTTGACCCTGCAGGTCGACGTTCCGGCGAGGGTCGAGGGCGGCTACTGGCGATCCCCCGATGCCGTGCAGTTGGCTTTTTGGAAGGGCAAGAGTCCGATCATCAAAGTGGCGGCGGACGGCCAAACTACGATTGGCGGAGCGGTCGATTGTCTTGGATTTTCTTCGAACGGGGTTCACGTGCGGTTTCGTGATGGTGCGACTCCGGTGATGTTCAGGGCGCGATCATGCAGATAGTTGCAGCGCTTCTTGCGGCCAGTGCCGTAGTCTTCGCTACGACCGTCGCCGTGGCGCAGGAACTCGGTCCGGTTCGATGTCGGCAAGTGGTCGTTGCGTCCTTAGGCCCGGAGAACGGTTTCTCCGCCCGCGACATATCCCTGGACGGCACCGCGATTGTGGGGCCCTTCGATCAGGTCCTTGTTTCTTTCACAGTGCTCACGCCCTTCGACGCCGAATTGCGGTTGGTACAATTGATCGACGATGTCGAAGTCGGGAACTGGCCTCTTCGGTTGGTGTCGCCGGCAGGCGTTGCCGCACTTTGTGCCATCTCCGATTCAAAAGCTTTGTCGAATTGTGGGGCGTTGTTGACCGAAAGGCCTCATCTGGCAGCTGGCCATTGGCTTCTCAAAGACAACAACGCGCGTGTTCTTGAGGCTGAAGTTTCCTTCCACATCTGCGACTAACGCCACGCCCGGTGGGCACTCGTCGCCCCCTAAAATATCCGCCTGTCTAAGAGCTGGAACGGTCTGCGTCGCAATCGGTTTGTTCGACGTTGATCGCGATTCTTGGGCGGGGGTTTATCGCTGCCGTGTGGAGATCGCCAGTTCCGGATTCATACGGATAGGCCGGAGCAACTTCGGTTCGTAGTTCTTGCGCCAGCAAGCGGAATAGCGTGGCTTCTTCGCAGTCACCTTCCAGAGTCGCCATTCCAGCGATCAACGCGGCGGCTTCTGCCAGTGTCGGGTCGAGTTGTAGAGCCCGGTGGGCGGATACACGCGCTTGTGACGCAGACAACGGATTCGACTTTGCCTGGCGGGTCTTCAGTGCGGCGAGATTGTAGTGAGCTTCGGCGAAGCCAGGCTCAAGCCGCAATGCCTCATGCGCCGAATCCAAAGCCGCCTGATGCCATCCTAGACGATCATAAAGCACGGCAAGGGAGTTGGCGTACTGGGCCTGCGCGAGTGTTTCGAACTTCTGGCGATCTTCCAGGAGCCCGAACGACTGGTTTTTCTGCAACGCAGCAGCCTGGCGAAGATGGTAGACGGCGGATACCAGATCTCCGTCTTCCGCTGCCATGTGGGCTACGTTCTCATGGCCCAGGTGCCAGCCCCCGGAGGCAGCCGCATCGAACAACTCGGCCGCGGTGGCGCGATCGCCTCCTGCATAGGCGACTACACCGTAGGCGTTTTGCCAGATCGGGCTGCTGGGGGTTCGCTCCAGAAAACCCTTGTCTACAACTACATCGAGCGTGAACACCGTCACGCTGACTACCGTTAACACCGCAAGTTCGGCCAACACCACCGGCACGAAACGCGGAACCCGACGCGCCAACGCACTGAAGCCGATTCCGAACCAGTAACCGAAGATGCCAGCCAGCGGCGCCAGGTAGGTGGCCTTCACGGCTGCGTGCATCGGGACCGAGATGGTGCCGATAACGAACAGACTCAACACCGCCACAGAGCTCATCAACATGGCGACGTGTGTGTCGTCCCAGCCGTCCTTGCGCAGGTCACGTAACGCCGTCCAGATGCCGAACAGAATTAGCGCGTTCGGCAACAGTGCCAACGTAAGCAGCAACTGCCCCGCACGTCGTGACTCTTCGCTGTGAGTCACGGCCGGAAGGATCTGCCCGCCCACACCATCAAACCAGGTGTTCGCGAAAATTCCCGTCCATATCGATTCGCGCAAGCTGCTGTGTTGGTAGTCGTCGGGTAGTGGTCCGACAATCGGCATGTCGCGAGGCCAGTGCGGTCGCACGATAATCATCGGATCAAAGAGCAAATACTCCAGAATCGTACGCCGCCCCTGCGTCTGAATATTTTCGATGCGACGCACAGCCAGCGTGTCGCGGCTCATTTGAAATGGGGTGCCGTAGACTGAGACATTTCGAACATAGAACGCCCCACAAACGGTCAGCATGACCACTGCGGCAACGATCGTCGTTCGCAGACCACGGGCGTAGTTTCGTTGTACGAGGGCTCGCAAAGCGATCGTGGCGAACGCACCGGCGACGATCGCCAGAGCGGTGAATTTAACCAACATCGCCAACCCCAGACAGCCGCCGAGTAGCGCAGCCCGTGTGATGGTTTCGCGCTTTAGAACTGCCAGCAATGCGAACAGGGAGGTCGTACACAGCACGGCGCCAAATGCTTCGTTGCCGAGATAACCCGCGCTGAACAAGTTCAGCGGTACGAACAGGACCAGACCGGCGGCGACCACAGCCGCGAGCGGTTCGTCGGGTAGGCGTCGCCGAACCGCTGTCCAGGACAGGCCCACGTGCAACAGGCCCAGCAGTGCGATGAAGCCGGTGGCAACTTTTAGTCGAAGATACGGGTCCATCGCCGAAAGGGTTTTCCAGAAGGTGGCGACCAAGGCGTAGTACAGTGGTGGGTGAAAGAACGACCAGCCACTCATCGCCAGCGGAACGCGGCCGGTCTCAGCGAGAAACCAAATGTAGGTGAAGTGACCGAACCCGTCGGGTGCGCGCAGGCCGGGAAAAACCCAGACGTTGTGCAGGCGAATTGCCGCCCCCACAATCGCCATCGCGAGCACGATTCTGCGGGCTACACGCCAGCCGTTTTCGTTCTTCAGCAACACCACCGCGCTCTTATTTACACTTCAGGGTACGGCCTGAACCATTCAGCGCGCAGGCCGATGAATCGAACCCCGCTTTGCCGCAGGGGGCTCCGACGATATCCGCATCAAAAAACACGGTTGCTGATAGCGGTGGCGCATCATCGGCGGTGCCGAAGTTTCCCTTCACAGCCTTGAGTTTGAACACAACCTGTCCGACGCCACCGGCCGGGGCTCGGTTTTTGACGATCAGCCGCACGACGCCGCCAACAGGCGCGGCGGAGCGGTCTTTGTAAATCCACTTGGTCGCTTTGCCGTTTGTTTTCCAGCCGCGCGCAGCAAGGTCATCGTAGGCGCCACCGGCGATCGTCACATCCGCAACCGTGGCAACGGCGGCAGCGTTGGAGTCAGTCACCAACAAGCGAACGCCAGCCGTTACCGGACTCAGAACACCAGTGTCCGGCAAGGTCGCACGCCCTGCCAATTTCAGAATATCGTCACCGTCGGGTGTCGTGAGCCCCTTAACTATAAGCTTGGTGTGGTCGGCCGCAGCAGGGCAAGCAGTGTGCGGCGCTACGTAATCGAGCTCGGTGCTCCAGTAGGAAGGCGAAGGCAGGGTGTCCCAGGGATTGGGTAGACCGTCGGGCGTGACGTAGACCCATCCGGCGTTGTTTTGCTGGCTGAGCAGAACCGCGTCGGCCACAGAGCCTTCGGGCGTGCCGTGAACCAGATGCCAGAAACGGTTCGCATCGTAGCCAGTTTCCCAGCCGCTCGGCGTCCAGCTCTGGTAGTTCGTCCAAGTCCCCTCGAAGTTCAAAATGATGTCGGCCGTGTTGATAAAACATTCCGGCGTGTTGATACCCGGGTTGATCACCGTGACGGCGCTCGCGTCTTTACCGGCCACGTAAGCTTTGAGGCTGGCATAGTAGGCTTGGTCGGCACAGTTGTTACTTGTCTCATCGATGAAGATGCCGTCGATGTCGTACAACGAGTAGAACGTGTCGATGTCAGCCTCGACCACGGCTGCTGACCGAGCCGTGTACGACGTGTAGACGTAGCCGAGTACCGCAATGCCTGCCGCGCGGGTGTCGGCGATCTGCGCCACATAATTTGCGTCGGCAACAACGCCGGGCCCGTTGGCCGGGTTCATGACTGCCAACCCAACCGTGGGCGCAGCGTCTTCCATCTGAATCCAAAGTGGATCGGGGTAGCTCGGGTAGAAGTACGCGGGAATCGCGATCTTTTGCTGGGCGGTGGCTGAACCAGGAGCTAGAACCAGCGTGATTAGGCCCGCGAAGGCCATCAAAAATGCGATGAATTTGGAAGAAATCATAGGCTGTTTCTCTTGCTACGCTCTTGCTACTGACGTCTGTGCCGATTTGTGGGCTTTCGGTCGCGTCGTGTCGTGCCGTGTCGCGCCGTGTCGCGTCGCACAGTGGCGCACAGTGGCGACTAGCCGGCGAGACTAGCGCGGCTGTCCCCGTTAATAAATGGGTGTGCCCCTCCTATTGACAGCATTGGATGATTTGGACCTCGGCGAGCTCGTTCATGCGCCGTTTCCGAACCCCTTCGACCAGTTGGGTCTGGCACCGGTTGGTCGAACGGCAGCGGAACGGGTCCGGGCTGAGTTCACCGACGGTTGGGTCGCCGAAGGGGTCCCAGTCGGGACCCTGGAGACAGCGGGCGGGGGCAAGATGTTCGGTGTGCTCGTGGTTGCCACTGCCGACGGGAAGCTTGGGTTTCTCAAGGCTTTCTCGGGAATGTTTGATGGTAGCTGGGAGCTGCCGGGCTTTGTCCCGCCACTGTTTGATCTCAAGGAACGCGAGGAGCTCGAGACTGTCGGCGAAGCCAATGTCACGAATCTGACCAAGCGTGCGCAGGCTGCCGCCCGATCAATCGAACTCATCGAGGCACGACAGGCGTTGGCGATTCTCGACGAGAGGCTGGCCGCTGACAAAGCTGAGCTTCGCGCAGTTCATAGCGAGAAGCGCCGCCTGCGTCGTGAACGTAGGCGTGAGCTTTCCGAACTTAGTGGGAGCTCGGGTAGTCATCAGGAATCGCACGCGGCGACGATTGAGCAACTCGCAGTGGAAAGTCGAACCGACAAGACAGCACGTCGCGAGTTGGAAAAATTCCACGCTCTGGAACGCGCTGAGTTTCTAGCAGCGGTTGTAAAAATGGAGAGAGAAGTCGCGGCCCTGGATCGTCTGCGGCGCTTCGTTTCACGACGCTTAATGCGCCAACTCCACGACACCTACCGCATCCCGAACGCGCGTGGTGAGTCGATTCGAATGCGGGAGTTGTTTGCGGATCGAGCGCCGCCTTCCGGTGCAGCCGACTGCGCTGCACCGAAGCTGCTGGCCTATGCCTATCGCAACGGACTGCGACCGTTGGCCTTGGCGGAGTTCTGGTGGGGGCCGCCGCCACCAACCGGCGGCCGACTGTCGGGAGTCTACTATCCCGCGTGTCGCGGAAAATGCGGACCGCTTCTCCCTTATATGCTAGAGGGCTTGGACGTCAGCTCGGTAGACTTCTTTGTGCCGCCTGCGTCAGACCATCTCGACATCAATATCGTTTACGAAGACGAACGCATCGTTGTTATCGACAAACCTTCGGGTCTGCTTTCGGTTCCTTCGAGCAATCCGGAGATCTTGGACTCTGCCACCGCGCGTTTACACAATCGGTATCCTGGACTGCAAGGTCAGTTGTTCGTTCATCGCCTCGACATGGATACTTCCGGACTGCTTGTCGCCGCACTGGATGCGCGGGCGCATGCGATGCTCCAACGACAGTTCGCCAAACGTACGGTCGGCAAGCGCTACATCGCCGTGGTTGACGGTGAGATCGGCGAAGACGAGGGGCTGATTGATCTGGCGCTGGCCTTAGATTTCAACGATCGGCCCCGTCACATCCATGACCCCATCGATGGTAAATCGGCTGTGACACGGTGGCGGGTGATCGAGCGGGCTCACGGGCGAACACGCTTGGAGTTGTTGCCGCTCACCGGTCGTACCCACCAGCTACGCGTGCATGCAGCTCATCCGCTCGGGTTGGCAAGCCCGATTGTCGGCGACCCTTTGTATGGGCGGGGAGGCGGCCGCCTGATGCTGCACGCGGCGATGATCCACCTACGACATCCGAGCACCAACGAGTTCGTGACGTTCGAAAGCCCGGTGCCTTTTTAGAGAGTTCTTGTTCGCGCGGGGGGCGGCTGCTGATGTTGGCGTTGGCGTTTGGCGTTACTCGACTTCGGTGCGGCGTAACACCCACGGACGGGTCTTGCCGATTCCTTTGAGGTGAACCTTACGCAGTTCAAGAGCGGTGATCTCGAATTCTTTCCCGAGAAGCGCGGCCAACTCGCCGGACACGATTGCGGTGCCCGGGCGCGCCACACCTACCAAACGACTCGCCAAGTTGACGGTGTCGCCGTACAGATCGCCCTCCCACGAAAGTGCCGAGCCGATTGCCATTCCGACCCGAACGTCCGGGACGATCGCGTCGCGATGGCAGGCTTCGGCCAGCGCCAAGGCGGTTTCAGAGGCTGCGCGTGGATCGTCGCTGCTGAACATGACCTCATCGCCGAGCGTTTTGATAATCCGTCCGCCGCGATCTGGAATTTCTTGGTAGGCGATCGCTTCGAAGCGATTGACCATCGTGCACAGTTCTTCTTCGGTGAGTTTTCGACTCACGGCGGTGAAATCGACGAGATCGGCGAAGCCGACAACGGTGAGCGGTTGGTTGCCTTCGTTGGCGCTTGCGCTGGCCACGGTTTGCGACACGGCGGCCAACAAGTGGCGTCGCCAAATGTAGGTCAGGAACGATTCGTGACCCCGCACGAGCGACTCGGCCAGCTCAGCAACACGATCGGCGGCCTGGTTCTCGGAAAGTTCGTCGCTGCGTACGGCGGCTTCGATTTCGTCTTTTACGGACAGGGTATGCATGTGAGCGACGCGCGCCAGAGCCTGGCCGGTGGCACGCGCCATCTGCGTGAGCACTTCGGGTTCTACCTGATGGTCGTTGAATAACCTGGCGGCGGAGTGAAGGGCCTTGACGTCGCTCTTGCAGAAGATTTCGTCGTCAATCGGAACGCGGGGAAAGCCCAGCGCCTGCCACAGCGCGGCAGCCTGTTCGACGGGAATCCCGGACAGCGACTGCAATTCAAGCGCTGTCAGCTCGGGTTTGCCCAGCAGCGCTTCGTGGGTAGTCGCCCGGATCTTGGAGGTTTTGCTCATTGGCCCGGCGAACGTAACCCGTCGCCCGAGGCGATGCACTTCGCGGGGGCTGGCTAGGGCTTAGGGTGGGCTTCAGGCTTTTCTGCGCTTTTCGTTCACGCCAATGGCGGCGAACAGCATGGTGAATAGCCACGCCCCGGCGCCCGAAAGGCCCGTGACCCCGGCCAGCCACAGCGGAAAATTGGTGTGGGCACTGCCGCAGATCGTGTACCACTCGGTGCCATCTGCGGGCGGTTCGGTGCACGCGAACGTGTAGTCCTCGTCGAAATCAGTTGCGCAAAGATACTGGTGGCGCACCGAGCCCGTGAGGTCTGTCACCTCGATGCCGCAGGTGCCCGGAGGTTGGTGGAGCCCTTCGCTGCGGTGAGTTTCGGGAGTGAACAGCGCCATGATCAGCACCAGTGTCGCGAAGTGCGCAAACACGACGTTGCGGGCGAGAGTATCTGCTTCAACCGCCCGGGGTGCGGCTGCCGACCACTTCACTGCGATCAACGTTGCATAGATCGCGATCGTGGCGCCGAACGCGAAATAGCCAGGGGTGCCACCGTCGAGCTGCTGCACGATGGTGATCTGCACCATCATCGCGACGGTGGTCAGGCCAGCGACCAGGGCGAATCCCTTCGCGAACATCGCGCCCGATATTTCAGTGTTGAGATCTTTGGGCAGCGCGCGTCCGACCAACCAACAAAACGACGATGTGAACGTGATCACCCAAAGGCTGCTGCTTACGGGCGCACCGAGAAGTCGCACGGCGATCGATAGATCTGTGTCGTGCCAGTTCCACCATAAAAACTTGGCGCCGACGATGTCGTAGGGCGCGTAGAATACTGAACCCGCAAGTCCGGCTAGGGCAGCGGTTGCAAGTGGGCCGAGCCCGATGCGGCGAGCGGCGACAGTCGGGTAGTACAAGAAGCAGATGTAGACGCAGGGAATGTAGACCGGCAGGCGAGGAGTCCACATGAGCGTGGCCTGGGCCTGCCAGAAGTTATCCACCAGTGGCAGGGCCATAAAGATCAAATCGTTGGCGGTCCCAGCGATGACTGCCGCCAGCCAGATCAAAATGTTGGCCTTGCCACGGCGCGAGGCGTGCAACAGCGCCAGCAACGCGGCGGCGATGAACATGTATTCGCCGATTAGGAACGAAGGCAGCGCCTGCCACTGGTCGGCGAGGCTGGAGAAATGTTGCCACGGCAAATGCGGCGCGGATTCCCAGGGGAGGATGTCGTTCACAGTGTGTTCTCGCTCGCTTTAGTACGGAAAGAATTGCTCGTCGGTTGTCGGGTTTCCGGATTCGCTGGTGCCACGACCGCCGAAGACCTCGTTCCCATAACTTCGGCCCTGTCGTCGCAACGTCCCGTGCATGCGATCCCAGATCATCAAGTGCTGGCCGAAGTTCACATGGAAGTGTGCGTGGTGATCGTCGTGGTAGGCCGACGGACCCTGCCAAGGAAGACTTGAGACCAAACGAACGCCAGAGTGGTCGATGATGTTGAAGATCAGAATGTAAACAAGCACGACCGAAACTACGGCCGGGTGCAGCGGCACGAGGAAAATCCACATCAACGACGCTGCTTGTAGCCACAGAAGTTCAATCGGATGCAGGGCCGTGGCGACATACGGCGACGTGGCTACGAAGCGGTGATGAAACTTATGAAAGCGAGCGTACAGAGGTTTGAAGTGCAAGGCGCGGTGTACGTAGTAGGCGGCCGCATCGATGACGGCGAACAACACCGGAATCGAGACAAGCGTGTAGAACCATCCGTAGTCGGCGACATCGTAGTACAACATCGTCGGCAAGCCTTGATCGATGCCGTAGATAAGGATGCCGGTTACCACACCGCCCAAAGCCAGGTTAGCGCTGCCCGACATCATCGAGATGCGATGAAGCTTGGCGGTCAGGAAGCGCTTGGGCTGACACTTCCAGGTTTCCGGTTCGTCGTGGCGCAGGTAGTAGTAGCGATAGTGGTAGTAGCCGGCCACGACATGGTAGATGGCCAGACCAAAGAAGGTCGCCACGCCGACAAAGAACCCCAAAGAAGACCAATCGATTGTGCCCATTATTCCCATCCCCGATTTCCGCGATCTTGGCCATGTGCCCGAACTGGGTTGGGCTGGGCTGCATCATACAGGTTTACATCGAGTGTAAAATCGAATTGGATCAGGTTGGGAATCGCGGGCGGTGGGATATGGCCGTGCGATATGGCGGTGCAGCATGATTGACGTTCTAAAAGGCGAGCTAAAAGGCCAGGAATCCGGCTATGCCGCGCCGTAAGGCTTGGAGCGGCGCCGCCCCGGGTTCGCCGGAGGAGGCCCGCCGTAGCCTGCTTGACGCGGCGCGTCGTGTCGTCGAGCGCGTCGGCTTGTCCAAAGCCGCTCTGTCTGACGTGGCCGAAGAAGCGGGCGTCACTCGCCAAACCGTTTATCGCTACTTCGCCAACACGGAAGACCTATTTTTATCGGCTGCGGCTCTGGCAAGCGGTGGTTTCCACGAGCGGATGCGGGCGCGTGTGATGACGCTCCCGAACTTGCCGACGTTGGCCGAGCGTATGGTCGAGTGCCTGGTCTTTTCGATTCGCGAGATCCCCAAGGATCCACACCTGGCAACTCTGGTCAGCTCAGGCGACTCGTTTACGTTGGCCGAAGCCTTGAGCCTCTCGTTCGTGCAAGAGGAAATCGTAGCCCTGGCCGACGGCAACCTGCCGATGAGCGAGACCAGCTGTGAAGAAATTGCTGAGCTGCTTTTGCGCACTCTGTTGTCGTTCACCGTTGACCCGGGAAAGAGCCGTTCCGAAACCGAGCTGCGCCGCTTCCTATTGTCAGTGCTGGTGCCGACCATCGAGGCTCACACAAAATCCCGCGTGTGAACGGCCAAGAGCTGGAACCCGGCGGCGGCTCTCCGTAACTTGACCTTCGATGCTTCGCAGTCTCGACAAAGTCCGTACGGCGCTTGCCGCGTACAACCCTTCGGTCGGTGAAGACGGCGAACAGTTGCGTGCGTCGGTTGCGGTCGTGTTGCGCAACCTCGGCGACGACACCGAGCTGTTGTTTATCAGGCGCGCGCTTTGCGAAGGTGATCCCTGGTCGGGGCACATTGCGTTTCCCGGCGGTCGCTTGGATCCCGGCGATGCCGGACCGCGCGAAGCTGCCGAACGCGAAACACTCGAAGAAGTCGGCCTTGAGCTGCGCGACGACGAACTCATCACCCGCCTCGACGATCTGACCGGCGAGGGAAACATGATGCGCGTGTCAGCCTATCTGTATGGGCTAGAACGAGACGCCGCCCTAACAATCAACCACGAAGTGGAAAGCGCATTTTGGGTGAGCCTGGTGCATCTCACCGACGAAGAACGGCAGGTCACTCACACCTCACACTGGCGCGAAACCCCGGTCGATTTTCCTGCGGTCCGAATCCTTGAAGACGAGGGCCCGGTGTTGTGGGGAATGACGTACCGTTTCGTGGAGCGGTTCTTGGCTGAGCTCGGCTACTCGATTCCGTCGATGACTTGGCCGCGCGAGACTTCCGGTTAAGAACACCCGCCTGCATGGCGCTCGACCTGTTCAAAACTTCTGCTGTGTTACCGGCTCCAGGCCCAGCGCCTACTTCGTAGTCGGCTGAATCAAGGACTCTGCGGGAATTCCAAGGTCGCGGTGCACGCGACGGATCATGTCGAGGGTCATTGGTCGCTTGCGGTTGAGGATCTCGGAGACACGGCTTCGGCTGCCGAACACCTTCTCCAGATCTCTTCGCGTTAATCCTTTCTGCTCCATCCGCAACTTAATCGCTTCGATCGGATCGGGCGGATCGATGCGCCAGTGTTTGTCCTCGTAAGCTTCCAGTAGCGTGGCCAGGACGTCGAGCTGATCGCCCTTGCGGGTTCCCATCTTCGCGTCCATCAGTGACTCGACTTCGGCCAGCGCGTCTTCATAGTCAGACTCGGTTCGTATCGGCTTTACATTCACTAGACTGTCTCCGCATCTTCGTGGTCGTATTCTTTGTGGGTGCCTACGAATCGAATGTAGACCACCTGATAGGGTAGTTGATCTTCGCGATCAGGCGGTACTTGTTGCCGCAAATATTGAACACAACCCTGCTTCCTTTGAGAACATTGGCGTCGCCGAAAGTCGTCTTCACATCGGCTGGAGTTTTCCAGTCCGCCGCGCGGACCTGAGCATGCCAATCTTCCAGTGCGCGCCTCGCGTCTACGCGATTCCGGTTTCCCGACCAGAATGGCCGCAAGGTACGCTTAGCGATTATCCTCATCGCTGGTGAAGCTAGAATGTTCCCGTTTTGGGAACAACTACATGTTTGGCATTGTTTCGTCCCGACGCCTTCGCCTCAGGTGTTAGGGGTAGTTGATTGTCGGCCGCAGGGACTTTCGGGATGGTTTCCGACGTCGCTTCAATCGGTCCTCGAATATTTCGCGGTAGACCTGACCGTCTGGTTACATGATCTGGTTAACCCGCCGAAAGCCGGGTACTGTCGGCCGCATGCTTAGATTGCGACAGCCCACCGGTCTCACCCCCGCAAACCTCACATCTCGGCTCGAAACGTTCCGCAAGCGTTTTTGGGTGGCGATAGGACGTTCAGCGCTCGCAATCTGCGTTTGTATGGCCGGACTGGCGTGGGCCCCCGCAGCCGAAGCCCTCGACCAGCCGCTTTCTGCTACCCGCTTCCAGATCAAAGACCAGCGAAAGCTGCGTCGTGGCGTTCCAAAAGTGAAGCGCTCGTTCGATCTGCAATCCTCCGATGCTTCGATCGTCGCCCCGGTGGCTGCTTCCGTGACCGACCCATCAATACACGGTGCGGTGTTGGTGGTGGTGAACACGACGGGCGGCGGCGAGTCTGCTCGCATCGAGTTCCCGGCGTCGGGCTGGGTTCCACAGGGCAGCGGTTGGCGTTTTCGCAGCAAGATCAAAACTGACTCGGGCACCAACAAGGTCAATGCTGACCTGAATGACGCGCGCTTGCGTGTCAAAGTTAGCGACAAGGGTGGCGCGGTCTTCGGCTATTCTTTGAACGAGGCGACGCAGGGAAGCGTGGCGGCCGTGTTTGAACTCGGCTCGGGCGCCGATCGCTACTGCGCAGAGGCCGTGGCTGCGACACCGAAGTTGATTGATAGGGGCGAAGCCACAGCCGACTGTGGCGTGCGCGGCTTGTTCAAGGCCCGAAAAGCAGCAGCGCCTGGCGCCTGCGCTAGTACAGCCGGTGCCCCGGTAGCTGCTGATAGTTGCGACGCCTTTGAACTGCTCGACCTCTTGATCGAAGCGCAGATGGAGGCCACGGGAATTCCCGGCCTCGGGGCAGCCGTTGTTCGCGCTGGAGAGCCGCTTTGGAGCAAGGGCTACGGCCAGCGCCAAATCAGCCCGTCGCGCCCCGTGCTCACCGACACGCCCTTCATGCTCGCGTCGATCAGCAAGACAGTGACAGCCACCGCAATTCTGCAGTTGGTAGACGACGGCGAATTTGGCCTGGACGACGACATCGCGACGATCCTCGATTTCAACGTCGATAATCCGCGTGTGTCGGGCGACGAGGTGATCACCGTTCGTCAACTTCTTACTCACACCTCGGGGCTTGTGGACGACGATAATGTCTGGGGCGGTTACCCCGGCGAGTCTGGTTCCCTCTACGCGTTGGGCGATTCGCCGATCGCGTTGCGCGATTTCATGATCGGCTACTTCACGGCGGGCGGCACTTGGTATGATTCGTCGCTCAACTTCACAGCCAACGCACCGGGAACGAACTTCGAGTATTCCAACTTGGCCACTGCGCTGCTCGGCTACCTAGTGGAAGCGGCGACCGGAACTTCGTTAGACGACCACAGCGAAACGCGAATTTTCGGCCCGCTCGGCATGAGCGCAAGCGGCTGGCACTTGGCGGATTTCACCGCCGCCGACGTGGCCATGCCCTATGAATCGTTCGGCTCGTCGCGTGTGGAATGGGGACAGTACGGATTCCCCGACTACCCGAACGGCCAGATGCGCGCGAGTGCGCAAGACCTGGCCCGCTATTTGGCGGCTTGGGCGTCAGGGGGAATTCTTGACGGGCAGCGCATTCTGGAGGCGGCCACCGTCGCCGAAGCATTGAGCGTGCAACAGCCGGCCGTCGAATCGACGCAGGGCCTTTCCTGGTACTACGATAAGGTTGGAACCCGCGACGTGGTTGGCCACAACGGCGGCGACTACGGCGCTACGACCGACATGTTCTTCGACCCCGCCACCGGCCACGGTGTGGTTGTGCTGATCAACACCGGTGACACCGGTGCTCGCATCCGCGCAATGCAGACAATCGAAAAGGCCTTGTTCGCAATCGCCGAAGCGCCGTAACTTGCGCTAATTTTGTTCTCCGCCGATTGCGTCTCGGGTTAACCGGAAGACCAGTGGGCTTAACAGCAACAACGCGATCAGATTAGGGATCGCCATCAGGGCGTTCAGCGTGTCGGCGAGCAGCCATACAAAATCGAGTTGGGCGAAGGCTCCGACTGGAACGGCCAACACCCACAGCACTCGAAACGTTGGGATAGCGCGTACGCCGAACAAATAGACTACGCAGCGTTCGCTGTAGTAGCTCCAACCCAAGATGGTCGTGAAGGCGAACACGGCTAGGCCGATGCTAACGACGTATTGTCCGCCGGGGATTGTTGCTTCAAAGGCTGCCGCGGAAAGCGCCGCGCCGGTCGTCCCGTCTTGCCAAGCTCCACTGATCACGATCACAAGCCCGGTCACCGAACACAGGATGATCGTGTCGATGAACGTCCCGAGCATGGCGATCATGCCCTGTTGTACCGGGCTGTCGGTGCGCGCAGCCGCATGTGCGATGGGCGCGCTTCCCAGACCAGCTTCGTTTGAGAAAACACCGCGTGCGACGCCGAAACGAAGGGCAGCCCAAACTCCGGCACCGGCAAAACCGCCAGCAGCGGCCTGACCTGTGAATGCCGAGCTGACGATGAGAGACAAAGCAGCCGGAACTTCGCCGATGTTTCCAATGATTACGTAGAGGCCGGCAACCACGTAGGCGATTGCCATCAACGGAACCAGGGTCTCGGCCACGCGGGCGATGCGACGCACGCCGCCCAGCACGACTGCCGCAGCCAATACGAACAACGTGATGCCAGTGGCCCACTCAGGGATGGCGAAGCTTGCTTGGAGCGCATCGGCTACAGAGTTGGATTGCACAGTGTTGCCAATTCCAAATCCTGCCAGCGCCCCAAAAACGGCAAATGCAACGCCCAACCAACGCCATTGGGCGCCAAGGCCGCCGCGAATGTAGTACATCGGGCCTCCGCTGAAACTGCCGTCTTCGGCACGTTCGCGGAACTCAACGGCCAGAACTGCTTCGGCGTATTTGGTGGCCATGCCGACCAGTGCCGTACACCACATCCAAAAAATCGCACCGGGTCCCCCCAGCGCCACAGCGGTGGCAACGCCTGCGATGTTGCCGGTGCCGACGGTGGCGGCCAGCGATGTCATCAGCGCCTGAAAGGGAGAGATGTCTCCCGGGCGGTCGGTTTCTGCTCGCCCGGCTGCAAGCAGGCGGAAGCCTTTGAATAGCGAGCGAATCGGCATCGCCCGCAGCCCAATGCTTAGCCACAGGCCGGTGCCCAGAATCAGGGCCAGCATGAACGGCCCCCAAACGACGCCGTTTATCTGGCCGATGATCTCTTGCACAACATTCATAGGTGGGCTGTCTCCAATCGACGCCCGAGTCGCGAACTCTGCAAAACTTGCATCGCGACAATGTCGGGTTTTAGGCCGTTCACGCGCCAGACCTACATGCTTACCCGCGGCAAGTCATCGCGGTGGCCGTGCGAACCTGCACGAGCGCATTGAGCCTGCAGATCGCCTCTGAGTTTGGAACAGCTCCTGCCTGCCGTCATGAATAGGGCGACTTCACCATGACGAACCAAAAAAACGAGACTGAATTTGAGTTCGACCCGGCCTCCTGGGCCAGCTTGAACTTCACAGAGCGGGTTCGCCTGGCGAATCGTTTCTACGTTCTGCACGGCATGGGCATTCCGGCCGCAGCCTACATCTACCACGCACTCAAGGTCGGGTTGTTTATTGGTGGGTGGCTGTTCTTCTGTAGCTTCACGCCTGGTCTCGGCGATCCGCGTAACCTCGGCTCTTGGATCTTCGAACCGATGGCGTTCCAGAAAGCCTTTATCTGGGCCTGCCTGTTCGAAGTTGTAGGCCTGGGCTGCATGAGCGGGCCACTGGGGTTGAAGATCTGGCCGCCAGTTACGGCGGCGCTGCACTTTCTGCGACCGGGAACGACCAAGCTCGCGCCGTTTCCCAATCTTCCTGTTTTTGGTGGGATTCGCCGAACCCCGCTCGATGCTTTGTTGTACGCCGCGTTCTTAATCTCATTGGTGAGCGCGCTGGTTCGTCCCGAGATCACCCCGACACATCTTATCCCGGCGCTAATACTGCTGCCGCTTTGCGGCCTCGGCGACAAGACGATCTTTCTTGCGGCGCGAGTCGAACATCATTTTGCAATGATCGTCTGCTTTGCTCTGGCGGGTGATTGGATCGCTGCGGCCAAGTGGGTGCAGTTGGCGATTTGGTTTTGGGCCGGAGTGTCCAAGCTTACCGTTGCGTTCGCTTACGTTGTGCCAATCATGACGGCGAACAACCCAGCGTTGAAAAGCCAGTCTCTTCGTCGTCGCCTGTTCGTCTCCTACCCCGACGATCTTTCTCCGTCGCTGTTGGCAAAACTGATGGCTCACGCGGGGACGTTTCTAGAGTTCGCCACTCCCCTGACTCTACTGTTTGTCACCGAAGAAGGGCCGTTGGTTTTCGTCGGGATGGCCTTGATGGTGATGCTTCACGGCTTCATTCTCAGTAACATGCCACTCGGGGCGGTGTTCGAGTGGAACATCTTGAGCCTATTCTCCGGCTTTTTTCTATTCTTCGGCCATCCCGAGGTGAGCTTGTTCGCGGTCGGTTCCTATCCGTTGGTCGGGTTCCTTCTCGTTGGGCTTGTTGTGTTGCCGTTGCTTGGAAACCTCGCGCCCTCGCGCGTCTCGTTCCTGGTTTCGATGCGTTACTACGCGGGCAATTGGGCCTGGAATGCATGGCTGTTCCGCGGCGACTCGTACAAGAAGCTGCACAAACTCAAGCGCGCGGCGCCGCTGTTGCGCGAACAGCAGCAGCGCTTCATGACGCCCGAACAGGCTACGCAAGCCGATGCCTCGTTCCTGGCGTTTCGTACCTTGCATCTCCAGGGTCGGGTGCTCGGCCTGGTTGGTCCGCTCGCGACCGAAGGACGGCCATTCAACGAGTACACGTATGCGGACGGCGAAACGGTCTCAGGTTCGATCATCGGCTGGAACTTCGGTGAAGGGCATCTGAACGACGAGCGCCTGGTTGCCGCTGTCCAAGAACAATGTGGTTTTGAAGAGGGAGAGCTGCGCGTGATCTGTGTTGAGTCGCAGCCGCTTCTCGGCCATTCGCTGCACTGGCGTGTTGTCGATGCGAAGACCGGGCCGCGTGAAGAAGGCCATGTCGAACTTTCCGATCTCGCCAAGCGGATGCCTTGGGATTGGGGATAAACGTGAATTCGAATGCCTCCAATGACTCTAATACCGATGCGATCGTCGTCGGCTCTGGCCCTAACGGACTTGCGGCGGCGATTGATTTGGCCCGTGCGGGCTTCAGTGTTCGCGTATTGGAAGCGCGCGAGTCGATCGGTGGCGGAACCCGAACCGCCGAACTGACATTGCCCGGTTTTCTCCACGATGTGTGCTCGGGGTGTCATCCGATGGGGGTGCTTGCACCGTGGTTTAGGAACACTCCGCTCCAAGATCATGGCTTGGTGTGGAAGCGGCCGTTGGCCTCCGTCGCGCATCCTCTTGATGGCGAACCGGCGGTGATTCTTCGCCGTTCGATCGAAGAAACCGCCCGCGAGCTCGGCGTGGATGCCAAAGCCTGGCACCGCATGTATGCGCCATTCCTTGAGCGTTCCGAAGAGTTGCTCGCCGATTTGCTCGGCCCGTTGCGAATCCCTCGGCATCCGCTGCGCATGGCTCGTTTCGGTCTTCCCGGTTTACTACCCGCAACAACGCTTGCGCGTTTGGCATTCAAGACCGAGCGCGCGCGGGCTGTGTTTGCGGGCTGTGCGGGCCATTCGATTTTGCCGTTGGAGCGTCCGTTGACCGGTGCGGTTGGTTCGATCTTCGCTCTTACTGCCCACCTCGATGATTGGCCGGTTGCCGAAGGTGGTTCAAGCGCGATCTCCAATGCACAAGCTTCGTACTTGAAGAGTTTGGGCGGCGTCATCGAAACGAATCGGCCGGTGCGAAGTCTTTCCGATCTTCCGGATTCGCGCGTAGTTTTGTTTGATACGTCACCCGAGCAACTTGCTCGGATCTGCGAGCCGGAACTTCCCACCGGGTATGTGCGGCGCTTGCGGAAGTACCGCTATGGCCCCGGGGTTTTTAAATTGGACTGGGCGTTGGACGGGCCGATCCCCTGGCGCGATCCACGCGTTCTTGAAGCGTCAACGGTTCATTTGGGCGGCACGCTTGATGAGGTTGCCGCTGGCGAAGCTGCTGTGTGGCGTGGCGAACACCCCGAACGGCCTTTCGTCTTGCTCGTACAACAAAGTCAGTTCGATGCCACGCGAGCACCCGCTGGTAAGCATACCGGCTACGCGTACTGCCATGTGCCGGCCGGTTCGACGTTGGATTGCACCGACGCGATCGAACAGCAGGTTGAGCGTTTCGCGCCGGGCTTTCGCGATCAGATCCTGGCGCGGCACAAGATGACGACGGCCGACTTTTTCAGCGAGAATCCGAACTACTTCGGTGGGGCGATCACGGGCGGCGTTTCCGATCTTGGCCAGTTCTTTACGCGCCCGGTTGCGCGGCTAGACCCGTACACGACGCCGAATCCGCGTTTTTTCCTCTGCTCGGCATCCACACCTCCAGGCGGGGGTGTCCACGGGATGTGCGGTGCGTTCGCGGCTCGCAGCGCGATCGAGCGCATGAAGAGCACCAACAGGCTGTAACGCTAGCCCGATTCTCTTCGCGCTCTGGTTCGCGCTCTGGTTCAAGAGTCGCGGTCGTGGCATAACCGGACTCTGCGCTGCCGTCTCGTACCAAGGAACTATTGACGCAGAAAGGGCTTTTCTATGATCAAAGCAACGATTCCGGCCGCTGTTTGCGCGCTGTCTGTTCTTTTTCTTCTCGCCGGTTCTGCAACCAGCGGTTTCGCCCAGCCAAGCGCTGACCAGATCCGTTGCCTGAACTCCTTGGCCAAAGCCGAGACCAAGCTTGCCAAGATTCAAGGCAAGGAAGTCGGCAAATGTATGAAGTTTTTTTCGGTCGGCAAGCTTGCTGACTGTCAAAGTGCCGAAGGTTGCTTGATCGCAGACGTGAAGGGCAAGGTCGCGAAATTGGCTGAGAAGCTGCGCTCGGCTTCGCTTAAATCGTGTGCCGACGACGACCCAGGTTTCGGAACTGCCGATGTGGTGGACGCCACCCGTTGGGTTCGCTTCCATACCAATGGCCTGAACGCCGATGTTGTCGGTGCGGCCCTGGATACGAACCTCGCCACGCGCGACGGCGATGCTGCCACGACGAAATGCCAGAGTAAGGTAACCAAGGCCGTGCAAAAGCTCGCTGATGTTCGCTTGGCGGCTTATGCGAAGTGTAAGAAACTCGGCCTGGCTGACGGCAGTATTGTTGACGCCGCTGGCCTCGAGGTCTGTCGCGCCGCTGTGCGAGCGCAAACTGGAAAACTAGAAAAAACCGAATCGAAGGTGGGCAAGACTCTCGCCAAGACTTGTCAGGATCTTGATCTCGCCCAGGCATTGCCCGGCCAGTGTGGCGCGGCCGGCGATGTGGGCGAGTGTCTTTTGGAACGCGCACGCTGCCGTTTCTGTCTGCTTAGCGAGAAACTTGATGATCTTTCCGACGTCTGTGATGACTACGATGACGGGGCAATCAATGACTCGTGTAAATCCGCCGACGGGCGCTGCAACGGCTCATCGCTTCTGTGTGATCGTGCCTTCGATGCAGTTTCGTATCCTACTTCACACAACGCGTTCACGAATGCGGACGAAGGCTGGGGTGTTCCCAATCAGAACCTCGGCATGGCGCGCCAGCTTGAGGACGGCGTGCGCTCCTTGATGCTGGACACTCATTACTTCGAAGGCTCCGCGCATTTGTGTCACTCCACATGTAACCAGAACGAGATTTCCAAGTGGCGTGAACCTCTGGTTGACGGTCTGGTTCGCGTCGCGGAGTTCCTCGACGAAAACCCCGGCGAAGTCGTCTCGTTCATCCTGGAAGCCTATATTTCTGAAGCCGATACGGCGACAGCCATGGCGGCGGCAGGCTTGGATGTTTACGCTCATGAGCAGACACTCGGCCAGCCCTGGCCAACGCTTCAAGAGTTAATCGACAGCGGGAAACGCTTGATTGTCTTCACCGATGACGGTTCGGCTTCGTTGCCGTGGCACCACTACGTTTGGGACTTCGCCTGGGAGACTCACTTCTCTGCGGGCAGCGTCAACGACTTCACCTGCGATATTAACCGCGGCAATATCGCGAACTCGTTGTTCATCCTGAACCACTTTCTCACCGATATTGGCGGCTCCGACGTCCTCGCCCAACGGGCCAACGCGAGGAGCTTCTTTTTGGGCCGAGCCGAACAATGCCAGACCGAAAGTGGCCGTCTTCCGAATTTCGTGACGGTCGATTTCGTAGACATCGGTGTGTTGTACGAGGTCGTCGATACCGCCAACGATGTTGGAACCTGTACGCCGTAGTCGCCGCATAAATGCTAAGCGAGCGATTCGTCAGAAACTCTCTTTGGGCGAGCGTGCCCCTGAACTTCTCGGCTGCGGCGGTATTGCTGATGCCGTGGTTGCCACCGGGGCGGTTGCTCGGGCTTTCGCCGAACGTCAATCCGATCTACGCGGGCATCGCTTCGTATATGATCGCGTTCTTCGGCTGCACGTACATTTGGTTGGCGCGCGCGAAAACCATTGACGGGCCACTGCTGTGGGCCGGAGCTCTAGGAAAAATCGGTTTTGTTCTTTTGGGAGTTGCGTTGTGGCTGGCAGGGGTAGCCAACGGTGCCGTTCCGGCGCTGGCTAGCGTCGATCTGGTTTTCGCCATGATATGGCTGGCGTGGCTTCGCGGCTGACTGCAAGCTGCACGCTACACGCAGTGATCGTGCAGCGTTTCGTGGCTAACGGTTTCGTAGCTAAGCGTTTCGTGACTAAGGCTAGCGGCTAAGGTCGGCGGCTATGGGTGCCGGTCTCATCTCGTTGATCGTCTGCGTGACCGCGGGCGCTATCGTTGCAACCTGGGCCGCTTGGCGGCATCCACGTGTCGTGATCGAGCGCGCAGTGTTCTCGCTGGGTGTTCCGGTCCTAATCTCTGGCCTGGCTGTTTTCGCCCTCGTTGATCCGTTTACACCGACCATTCGAATGTCGTTGGATAGCTCGGAAGCGCCGATGCTTCCCGATGGTGACCCCGCGCAAGAGGTCTACCAGGATGCGATTCGCAATTTTGGCGACGACGACGTCTTCGTTGTCGTGTTGGCTACCAACGATGTGTTCACCGCCGACACATTGGAGGCATTGACGCGCATCGACCGAGCGCTGCGGCGTCTTCCCGGTATCCGCGGCACCGAGAGCTTGGTGCAGACCACACATGTCTCCTACAACCCGTCCCAAGACATGGTCGAAGTCGGCGATCTCATCGAGGAGATTCCCCAGACCGAAGCAGAACTGCTTGCACTGAAAGCAACCGCGCTTTCAGACCCCCTTCATCTTGGAACGGTGGTGGGCGAAGGGGGATGGGCTGCGGCCATCAACGTCAGTTTTCTGGCGATGAGCGATGAAGAGTATGTGGAGTCGGGCCTTGACGCTTCGATTGCCGACATCCTTGCCGCCGAGCAGACGCACTCCCGCCGCTTCTTCGTGACCGGGCGCAAGCACATCAAGGCGGCAGCGCACCGCCGTATGGTCAGCGATCTTTTGCACCTGATCCCGTTGGCGGTTCTCGTCGGCGCGACGATCGGAGGGGTGGTTACCGGGTCGCTTCGTGCGGCGGTTTTTCCGGTTGGCGCGAGCTTGATCGCAACGCTTTGGGCTTTTGGCGCGTTGGCTGCGCTAGGGCGGCCGCTCAACCTTATTTCGTTGGTTCTTGGTCCGACTCTGATTTGTGTAGGCAGTGTCTTTGGCGTGCACGTCTTGGCGCGCTTCGAAGAAGAAGCACGCAACTGGGTAGGCAGCGACTCCTCGGACGCTGCGGAACGACGACGCGCATCATTCGCAGCAGCGACTGCGGCGCTGGCCTATGTTCGCCTTCCGTTGGCGATTGCGGCTGTTACGACCTGCATTGGTTTCGGCGCCCTCGTTATTTCACCGACCCCCGCGATTCGAGAGCTCGGCCTGTTCTCTGCGCTCGGGATAGCGGCGGTTGCGAGTCTGTCGCTATCGGCATTGCCTGCGCAGTTGGCGCGCCTGGGCCCGCAAGGGCACTCCAGTCGCGGCGTGCGCGGTGTAGAAAAGGTGTTGGCCTGGCTGGCCGATGTTGTTCTGGCAAGACCCACTGCAGTGCTATGCGGCTGGGCGGTAGCGTTGGTTTTGGCTGTTGTCTCTATTTTTGGGATCGTCGTCGATACGGACTATCTGAGCTTCTTTGATCATCGGGCCACCGTGCGAACTGATTTCGCGACGATTGGAGCACTGGTCTCCGGTGCCATGCCGATCTACCTGACGTTGGATGGACACGACGAAGGATTCTTTCGCGATCCCGCCAACCTTCGCGCCTTAGAAAGATTGCAGAGGCGTGTCGATGAACTCGACGGCGTAGACAAGACGCTTTCTCTGGTCGATTTCGTGAAACCGCTGAACGCGGCGCTCGAAGGTGGCGATGCGGCAGCTGCTCGAATTCCCGATTCGCGTGGTGAATTGGCCGAGGTGATTTTCCTGCTCCCCAAAGATGCTCTTCGCACCTATGCCAATTCAAATCACAGCGCCGTAAACCTACTCGTGCGGACTTCGTGGACGGGGTCGGCGAGAATTCGTGCGTTGGAGTCGTCTCTTTACGCAGCCGCGAGCGAGATCGGCTTCGATCCGAAAGTAGTGGTAGCGGTCACCGGCAACACGATTGTTCTCAATCACGCTGCCGATTCGATTGCCGGTAATCAGTTTGCGACGGTCGGCTCGGCGGCGCTTGCGATCTTCGTTCTGATGAGCCGCGTGTTCGGTTCTCTACGAGTCGGAGCGTTGGCGATGATCCCGAATCTGGCGCCGGTTCTGTTGTTCTTCGGGGTTCTGGGTGCGGGCGTGGCGACCTTGTCGTTACCAACGAGTTTGATCGGCTGCATCGCACTGGGCATTGCCATCGACGACACGGCCCACTTCCTGGTTGGCTACCGGGCGCGGCGCGAAGGTGGGCTGGATCCGAAGGCCGCCGCTCGCTCATGCATGATCGAACTAGGCCGTCCGATCGTGGTTACATCGCTGATGTTGGTGGGGGGATTCTCTGTGCTGGGCGTCTCAGGGTTCGCCACCCTGCGGGAGTTCGGCGGATTGTCGGCGTTGACGATGCTGCTGTGCCTGGCCGCAGATATGGTTTTGTTGCCAGCACTGTTGGTCAGAGCGCGAGTCTGAACGAACTCGTTCCAGGCCTAGCTGTCAGGCGTGAATTGCAACCGGCTCAACGCGAACTCGTCTTCGTCGAACTCTGCGTCGGGGTCTAGGGTAAGGATGTGCATCGTCGAACGAGTGTTTTCGAGGATGTCTACCATGGTTGCTTCCTTGGCCACCCAAACTCCTGCGAACTCTTTGATCGATGCGTGGGGTGCCGTCAGCTTTTTCGCTTCGACCCCTGCGTCATCCCAGTAACGCGCGACCAACGGTACATAGTGCTCCTGCTCTAGGTACTGGATGCTGCGTGTGTACGACGACTTGGATTCGGGGCTCATGACGGCTTCCACAACATACACGGGCGTGCCGTCGATGAGCTCGTCGGGAAACCGCTTGTAGGTTCCGTCTTCAAGGTCATCCAGGTTGACGAGAAAGTCGTCGAAGCTGAAGTCGCTTCCGGCAATGCGCTGGCCTTTCAGCGAAATGCGCGATGTACGGTTTCGATGGGGCGAGAACATGAACTGTTCATCGTCGCGCTCGTCACGATGGATATAGAGGTAGCCGCTGTGTTCGAGATCGTTGGGTCCGATGATCTTGATCACGATGCGACCGAACACCCCGTCCACAGCCTCGTCGTCGTCATCGCGTTCGTCGCGAGCCTTGAGCCAGAAATCCACCCGCTGCGGATTGCCACCGGGATCCGACGAGCGAATCCACCCGCGTTGGTATGCCGAGCGCAGCTTCTTGCGGTTGTCGAGAAAGCGATCGTAGAGCTCGGTCCCGTCCAGGGTCTCCCCTTCGGCCAGCTTTTCGCGGACTTCGTCACGTGTGGGCAGATCAATCGGGGAGTCGATGCGGGAATCCGAAGCCACGGCTGGCGTGACTGCGAGGAGAAGAAGTAGCAGCAAGATAGAAGTCACTGATTGGGGATAGCATCGCTGGAGTAGATCTCAACAGCGTTGAAATTCTCGCGCTAGCTTCCGATGCGGATGGGCGGCCCCGGAGTGGGTGGCAGCGGATCAAGGTGGCGGGTCTCTTCGAGTTGGGTGGCAAGGCTGCGAGATTTCCAGACATCCGCGTGCGTCACATCTTTCAGGCGATCAGTGGCGTTGGTGCATGAATCGTCCTCCTTCAGTCGAAGGTTCGTCGATCTCAAGGGCATGCGAAACACCAGGGTGTCATGATCAGGTCATGAACTCTCGCGTGCACCCGAACTACAAGACCAACTATCGCGTCACCAACTGGGCTCAGTACGACCGTGCGCTCGTCCGACGGGGCGACGTCACGCTCTGGATTTCAGAGGACGCCATTGCAACTTGGCAGCCTATGCCGAACGGGCGACGCGGCGCACAGCAGAAGTTCTCGGATCACGCGATCGAGACCGCGTTGACGCTTCGCCAAGTTTTCAAACTGCCACTTCGACAAGCCGAGGGTTTCTTGAAGTCGATCCTCTCCTTGATGAGCGTTGATCTGAAAGCTCCTGACCACACTACATTGTCTCGGCGCGGCCAACGGCTCGACATCAAACTGGATGTCTCCATGCCGAACGCCCCGATCCATCTCGTCATCGATAGCAGCGGCCTCTCGATCATCGGCGAAGGCGAATGGGCTGCCGCAAAGCACGGGGAACGGGGCAAACGCGGTTGGAAAAAGCTGCACCTCGGCGTCGACGGCAACGGTTTGATCGTCGCGCAAGTGCTGACCGATTCAGCTGCCGACGACGCGAAGACGGGCCTCGGCTTGATCGAGGATACCGCCGGCGACATCGCAAGCGTGACGGCTGATGCAGCCTACGACACGATCGCGATCTATGAATCGGCACACGCTCGCGGTGCGAAAGTCATCGTTCCGCCGATCAGAACGGCCAAAGTTGCGCGGCGAGGATCACGGTCTGCATCTCGTGATCGGACCGTTGTGGAGGTGACGAGAATCGGACGGCGACAGTGGAAGAAGGAGTCTGGCTACCATCGACAAGGGCGTGTCGAGAACACGTTCTTTCGCTACAAGGGAATTCTCGGCGACCGACTGCGCTCGCGTCACACCAACGCGCAGCAGACCGAGATCGTGATAGCATGCAACATTCTGAACCGGATGGTCGACATCGGTATGCCTGTTTCCAGGGCGGTCGAGATCTGAGCTTCTTGCGGGTGGGGGAGTATTCGCCTCATCTTTGTTTCATGCACCAACGCCGTGGAATGCCGTCAGCGGCGCACTCTTCGCCGTGTGCGTCGTCTACGGTCAGCGGGCATGGCGAGACATGAACCCGCTGCGTGCGATGACGGAATCTAGCTAGCGGATTCCCGCGTTCACGAGAAGCTCTAACGTGGGTTGCGTATCCACCAACCAATTCTGTTCGATGGCGAACGGGCGAACTTCGTCAAGAGTCGGGAGGTTGTCATGTGCTGCCATCCCTTCACGCGCCGGATACTCGAAACCCTTATCGACGAACTCGCGCTGTACCGATTCACTAAGCACAAACGCGATGAACTTCTCGGCGGCCTCAGCATGTTTGGCATTTGCGTGAATCGCGGCGCCTGAGAGCATGAGCATGTTGCCGGCGTCGAGCTCGGTTGGAATCGTGTGGATGCGGGTCTTCGTGTCGGGGCTGATCGTGGTTGCTACCGCGGTATGGGCGACGAAGCCCATCAGTACTTCGCCGCGTTCGATCGCTTCGACCAAGGTGCGGTCGTCCTCGAACACGACTGGTTCATTGACGGCCAAAGCTTGCAGCCACTGCCGCGTTTTCTCGTCCCCCCAAACTCTTCGCAGCGCACTGAGGTGAGCCAGGAAACCGGCCTGTCTGGGGTTCCAGCCAAGCTTTCCCTCGTATCGAGGAGCCGCCAGCGAGGAGAACTGCTTGGGCAACTTCTCGCCTGCGATCATCTCTGAGTTGTAGGCCAGCACTCGTAGGTGCCCGCTCGTGGCCACCCACTTGCCCGAACTGTCGCGCATACGTGGAGCGGTGAGATGGCGGAGTTGCTCGGGGGCAGGGGCGAGAACGCTCTTTCGCCCCAGCTGTCCAAACCAGCCCGCTTCAGCCAACCAGATCACGTCGGCGCCAGAGGTTTGGCCTTCGGCGATTATTCGCTCACTCAGCGTTTTCGAGTCGGCATGGACCAGATCGATGTCGAGATGGTTTTCAGCCTCGAAGCGCTCGAGAATCGAAGTAACTTGGGCGAGGTCGCGACTGGTGTAGACGACGAGATCTGCAGCGATCGCGGAAGTACCGGTGAGTAGGAGGGCGGCCGCCACCAGGGCCAAACAGGTTTGAAGCATGCTCTGTGGTTTGCGCGGTTCAAGGGTCGTTCGCAAGTCGTGGCTGGATTCAAGAGCCGCCGGAAGGTCCCGCGCGAGCGCAGCGGTGGGGTCTGAGTTGATGCTCCCGACCAATTTCGGTCTACTCCGGCGTTCGATGCCACCAGCGGTGTCGCAATTTTGAATATGCTTAGTGTTCTCAATCAGGGCGGTCCGGTCATGTACGTGCTGCTCGCCTTTTCGGTGGCGGGCCTGGCCATTTTGTTACTGAAGTTATTCGAGTTTTCGCGCCTGCGTCTGCGCCGGGATGACGGCTGTGTGGCCGAGGCGATGACCTTGGCCGAAGACGGCGATATTGCCCAGGCGTTGAAGAGACTCGGGGAGTCGGCGTCGCCAGTGGCTCGAGTGCTTGAGGCTACGTTGCAGGGAGTATCCGACGATGTCCCCGCCGCCACCCTTTCCGCGGAGATCGGTCGTGTCGGCTCGCGAGAGATTCGCGCCCTGGAGAGTTGGCTTCGAGCGCTATCATCGATCGGCCACCTCTCGCCTTTGCTAGGGCTGCTCGGCACGGTGTTCGGCATGATCGCGGCTTTCCAGAAGATCCAGGAGGCTGGTTCGCGCGTTGATGCATCGCTGCTTTCGGGCGGAATTTGGGAAGCGTTGCTGACAACCGCATTTGGGTTGGCTGTGGCGATCCCAGCGATGGCCGCGTTCTACTTGCTCGAAGGCGAGGTCGATCGTGCACGCGCTTCGATGCGCGATCTTTCCACTCGCCTTCTGGTTCGCTTTGAAAAGGTGCCGGGCTCAGTCACCCAAGGCTTGGAAGCGGCCAGGGTCGAGACAGAGAACTATGGAGTTTGAGGGGCGCTCGCAGATTAGCGAGCAGATTAGCATCGCGCCCCTAATCGACATCGTCTTTCTTCTACTCGTGTTCTTCATGCTCACGAGCACCTTTACCAAGCCTGAAGCGATTGACCTGACACTGCCCAGTACCCAGACATCCGCGCCGACCGACGAGCACCCGATTCGCATCAGCCTGTCGGTTGACGGTGAAGTTTCCTTGAACGGTGAGATTGTGGAGTTCGATCAACTGCGACCACGACTAATCGAGTTGATCGGCGACGATGTTGATACCGCCGTGGGCCTAAGCGCCGATGCTGCTGCGAGCGTGCAACAAATGCTCGATGTCGTTGACGAGATTCGTGCGGCCGGTGGTCGCAATTTGGCCGTCGTTTCACAACACGAGGACTGAATTCGTGGAGCGCGTAGAAACGGCGAACCCCACGCGCCTGGGCGCAGCGCTCGGCTTCTCGCTCCTTGCTCACCTCGTGTTCTTGCTCGGCTGGCAGCAACCGCAATTCAAGATTGCGCCACCGTCACTGTCACCGTCATCCGCCGCTTTGTCCTTCACGATTCAGAGCCCGGTTCCCAAAGTTATTCCGGCACCTGAAGTGAAAACCGCGCCGCCACCGGTTCAGGCCGAGGTTAGCCAGGCCCAGCCCGAGGTGTTGCCTCCCCCGATTCCGGTGCCGCCTGTTGCCGATCCGCAGCCTGTGGTTCGGCCCAAGGCAAAACCTTTGCCAACGCCGCAGCCGCAACCCAAAGCAGTGGCCAAACCGAATCCTGCGCCTAAACGGCAGCCCGCACCCGTGGCCGAAACGAAGGTGGCGCCGGTGCCACAACTCGCGCCTGCTCCCAGTTCGTCACCTCCTGCCGACCCTGCCGACCCGGTCGTGCGCCGGCGCTACGAGCAGCAACTGTTTACCTGGCTTTCGCGCTACAAGGATTATCCGATGATGGCGCGCCGCAGGGGTATCGAAGGGACAGCCCGGTTACGCATCAAATTGGCGCGATCTGGCAAGGTGCTTTCAGCAGTGCTTGTCACAGACACGGGCAGTTCGATTCTGGATCAAGCGGCGTTGAGAATGGTCGAACGCGCAACACCGTTTCCGTCGATGCCGGACACGTACAGCGGCGATAGCTTTACGTTCGTGGCCCCGGTTGATTTCAAACTGCGCTGAGCCTTAACGACTCGTAACCAAGGAGAATGAAAGTCATGAGTATCGAAGTTATCAACCCGCCCGGCAGCGAATTCATGTTGGAAAATTTTCACTTCTCGCAGGCAGCGTGGAGCGGCGATGTTCTGCTGTGTTCTGGCCAGATCGGTATGGATGCAACCGGCGGCGTGCCCGAAGATGCAGCGGAAGAGTTTCGCAACGCGTGGCAGGGGGTAATCGGCGTTCTGTCCGAAGCGGGTCTAACCGCTGCGAACATTGTCGAGCACACGACCTATCATGTCGGTTTGCAGGAACACATTGCCACGTTTGTGGGCGTACGCGACGAATTCGTCAGTGCGCCATGGCCGGCATGGACTGCAATCGGAATCACCGAGTTGGCGATTCCCGGCGCGCGACTCGAAATTCGCGTCACGGCGCGCAAAGGCTAGCGGTTTTCTACTCGCCGGGGTTCATCCCGGCGGGTAGGCCCAGCCCGTCTGGAATGGTTTCCAGATAAACGGACCGCGACGGGAAGGCGATTTCCAGGCCGTGTTCGCGGAGAATGCGCATGATGCTCAAGTTCACCCGCTGACGAACGTCGAGATAAAACGCCCAATCAGCCTGGCATGTGAAGTAGTAAAAGAAGATATCGAGCGATGATGCGCCGAACTCGGTGAAGTAAACGAGCGTCGTCATGCGGCTGTCTACGTCGGGGTCGTCGGCCAGCATTTTCCGCAAAGCGGCGATAATCGTTTCCATCTGCTCGGGCGTGGTCGCGTACGTCACCCCCACCGTCATCGAAACCCGTCTGACGTTTAGTCCGGGGTCTTTGCGCCGATCCATGTTCTCAACGTAGGCGTTGGCCATGACGTTGTTCGGAATGTTCTCGACCGTTTTCCCGAAGGTACGGATGCGCGTAGAGCGGAATCCGATCTCTTCCACCATTCCTTCAAAGCCATCCCCTTTGATCCAATCGCCGACCTTGAACGGCCGGTCCAGCAAGATCATGAAGAACCCGAACAGGTTCGCTACGGCATCACGCGATGCCAAGGCTAGTGCTGCACCACCTAAACCCAGCGATGCCACCAACCCGGTTACCGAATAGCCAAGGGTGCCCGCGATGATGGTCGCGAAAATGAGCGAGATCAGAATTCGTGCTGCTGCGACGACGACGGGAACCAGGCCTATGTCGAAAAGCGATTCGCTAGTGTTTGCTTGTTGGCGCAACACCGTTTCGGCTACGGCAACTGACTTCAGCGCCCCCCAACCGATCAAACCGATGACCGCGATATTGCGTGCCTCGTAGAGGTTGGCGACAAGCCCAGCGTCATCCAACGGCAGCATGAGAACCCTCGCAGCGGCCCATATTCCCCACACAACAACCAGGAGCTCTAGGGGTGTCTGCAGTGCCTTGATCAGGTCGTCATCCCATTCGTGTTCCGTACGAGCCGCGAGCTTTAGGAACCCGCGTGCGATGACCTTGGTGATGATCCGCCTAGCCAGCATGGCAAAGAGCAGAATTGTGAACGCAATCACCGCCGTTCGAATGCTGATGCCGTACGCTTCGAGTGAAGCTAATTTATTGGCCCAAGCTGGAAGGGATATCTGTTCGAACATGCTCAGGGCTTAGCGCTCGGGTGTGCGGATTCCAAGCGCGCCAGGCCGACTGCGCGCCTGATTGGGAGCTGCGCTTGCGTCCGTCACTGTAGACACACTGTGCATCACGGCCGGCCGCGACCCATGCAGAGGATACGAATGGACAAACGAAGGGCACTCATACGGGCAGGCCTCGGGCTTGCGATCGCTGGATTGGTGTACTCCGGATTTCTTCCCGAAGAGTTGCTGCAGGAAACCCGTTCCGGCTTGCACGAGAGCGCCTCTGGCGGCACCTCTGGCGGCGGCGTCGTGCACTGGACCCACCACGCACCCAACGGCGGACACGTGGGCGGCTGGTTGCATCACAACGGGCGCAAGTACGAGTAAGCCGTTACACCGTTAAACCGTTACAACGATACTACAGCACGTTCTTCTTGTGCGGGTTTCTGCTGGCGCGGCATCTGTGCTGGCCTGGATCCCCATTCTCGCCCTGACGGCAGTCGCCGGATACTCGACCGTGATCGCGCTGGTCGGCTTCACTCACCGGGTCTGCAAAACCGACAGCCCTGCGCTTCGCTATCTAAGCGAAGCATCAATGCGCATCTATATTCTCGACCAGGCGGCGATCACAGTACCTGGGTTCTACATCGTTCGTAGCGATCTATGGTTCGCACAGAAATATTTTGCAGTTCTCGCGGTCGCTTTCGCCGTAACGTTCGCCGTGTATCACTTCTTCGTGCGGCCCAATCCCTATTTGCGACCACTGTTCGGCATGTCGCCGCAGGCTTTTGATCAACAGATTCGCCCCTGGGCCATCGCAGCAGGAGCCACAGCCGCTTTGCTGGTGGTTGCGCTTGGTGTTTCGGCAACCTCGGCGCGTGCCACTGCGCCAGCGATTGCTGACGGCTTGGACCCGGCCGGGTTGTGGTTCGCCAACAACAGCGCCGCCAAAATCAAAATCCGACACTGTGGAAGAAAACTCTGCGGACGCATCGTCGAACTGAAACATCCCTGAGACGACAACGGTTGCCCCGTCATCGATGAGAACAACCCCGACCCGGCGTTGCGCGATCGATCAATCAAAGGGGTGGACATTATTCACGGACTGGCTCGCGGAGAAGAGCCTGGCATCTGGAGCGGCGGCCGGATCTACGATCCCGGCAGTGGGCGCAGCTACGATTCAACATTGAAAGTCGTAGATGCCAACCGCGTAGATCTTCGCGGCTACTGGGGAATCAGCCTGCTCGGGCGAACCTCGACCTGGTGGCGGGTGGGGTCGGAAGCGCAGCGCTGTGAAGCCAAGGATGTCGGGGAGCAGTAGCTCCCACGACCCGGATCGGATCAAAGTCCGCGACGCTCCATCACAGCTTCTCCTGAGGTGGCCCCTGCGTTGGCGGCAAGATCTGCCCGCAGATCACCAATGGCAGCGCGCCAGCCGATGAAAATCGATACCCCGTAAGCCAGGAGTCCGGCATGAGCCGCAACCAGTGCCGCGTGTACAGTGTGCCCCGCATAGCCAACGTCGATGGCCACCAGAATCCACAAACCGAGCATGGCCAGCTCAGCGACCACGACATCTCCGGGCACCGCCGTTCGCACGCCATCCTTCGGAGTCGTCACGAATCGCGCTTTCTTACCGGTGACCGCCTGCTGCAACGATGAAATTAACGCCGCGAGATTGATCGGAACCAGCAGTAAGTTGAGAGCGTAGACGTGCAGTACATCGCGGGCTCGATAGCCGGCTCTACGCAGGTCGTCAGTGTAGGCAGCAAAATAAGCGCCAGCCATCAGCGGTAACCATACCGCGCCGGCGCCGGCATCAGCCAAGCAAACGGGGAGCACCAGCAGCGCCAAAGCCGTTGGCGACAACGAAACGAGGTAGTGCAGACGCATCGGCGCTTCACCAAACAGCGAGGTTCGGCGGCCCACTATCGTTGCGCGAAGCAAAGCCCCAAGCAGTAACAAGCCACCGTTGGCCCAGCGGGCGCGCTGCACGATCAAGGCTCCGAAGTCAGAGGGAGTCGCACTGAACGCCAGCGGATTCCCAAGGCTGTGCAAACGCCAACCGGCTTGGCGTAGTGCAAGCGAAGTCTCGGTGTCCTCGATCACTGTGCGGGAGCGAAGTCCACGCCTTGCATCCAAACGCCCCGAGCCGTCGTCGATCGCGATTGAGTCCAGTGCTTCGCGGCGAATGAGCGCATTGGCACCGACCCAGAAAGCAGCTCCGACGGCACTCATTCCCTGATGCACAACGTATTGAACGTCGGTGGTCGCGCCTGCGATTCGCTCCAAGACGCCGCTGGCCTCTGGAAACGCACGGTAAGGAGCCTGGACGAGGGCGACGTCTTCGCAGCCCGGTTGAGCCAAAAAGGCCGTCGCTTCGTCCAGGTATCGGGGGGCGACGACGGTATCGGCGTCGATCACCATGACGCAGGAACTGGACTCCACTGTGAAGAGAGCGTCGTCGCTCGCACAAGGTTCCAACCAACGGCGACCGTCCTGTTTGACCTCACGGTAGCAACCAGCTTGCAGCGCCAACCAGGCGTTTAGGTTGCTGGCCTTATCGCGAACGTGAGAGAGATTCTCGTAGCGCTTGCGTTCAAAAACCGTCAGCGCGGGATCAAAGCGCGCGTGCAACTGGTCGACCGCCTCGCGAAGACGATCGAGCGCAACACTACCGACTACCGCAGTTCTGGTTTGCGTCGCTGCTGCCTCCAGCTCGGCGGCCGGGTCGAGAAACGTTGTTTGAGCGAAAAATCGATCGCTGGAGTCGCCGTCCAACCACGTTGCGGCCTCGCCGCGCATCCAAGCCGACAAGGCGTCACACAGGCCAGCGTATTCATCTTGAGCCAGTTCGGGACTGAGGTCATCGCTGGCCAGACGGCGGGCGGTCTGCTCACAGCGTCGGCGCGCGGGATTAAGACGGCGCGTCAGTTCCTCAGGGAGACCGGAAAGCGCTTGGTGCCGATGGTCTCTGTCGCCACCAGATTCATCGTCGAGCAATACAAAAACCTGCGTTGCCGGAGCGGTTTGGAGGGCGGCCGCATACAGGGTTTTGAAGAGAGTCGGGACTTCCTCTCGATACGCCGGGACCAGAATTGTGACGCCGGAGCGGGGCTGAGCGGTTGCATTATCGCTCGTGCGAACGGTTTGCCTATTCCTCGGCCACAACGACACCAGACGCGCGACGAGGTGAACAAACACGCCAACGGAAACGCAAACTAACGCCAGCGCTCCGGCCCAGCGTGAAAGCGCTACGGCCATTGTCGGGGCCTGCCAAGCCGACTGCAGGGCGCCCATCACGCCTGAGAACCCGGCGGCGGCGGCGAGCAACAAGGCAATCGCCATCACGACGGAGAAACGCCGCGAAGAAACTAGAACGTCGCTGTAAGATGAAGAGGACAAGCGCGATTGGATTCGATTCGCGAGACCTGACCGCAGACGGCAGGTCTCGCGAATCGAATCGAATTCTTAAAGACAGGGAATGTCTGGGGTGTTGCCGGTTGACGTACAGCCACCGTCACCGCTGAACTCAACCGTGCCCTTGGTTGAGATTCGGCTGTCGGTCACAGAGGTCGGGGCGAAAGAACGGATCGTCAGGTTGTTGGCCTTCAGTTTGCTGTCAGCCACTGTGCTTCCGACCGAGGTCGTTTCGATGACCATTTCGGTGTTGCCACTGCTGACTTGGGAATCCGTAATTTCGACCGAACTTCCGACGCGCATCACAACATCGCCAAGCGGTGCCGTCAGCTTGCTACCCGTGAACGACGCGGTCCCGGACTGATTAATCGTGAAACCTCCCGCAGCCTTCGTGAACAACTTGCTGTCTGTAACAGTGGTGGTCGAAGACGTGCGGAAATCGATCAGCCCCGACAGCGCCTTCAATGACGAATCGGTAATCTCATGAGTGCCGCAGGACAATCGAATCCCAATACCGCTTGGCGCAGCTCCCTCATCACCAAACGCCGAAATTTTAGAGCCGGTGATCAAACAGGAGGCGAACGTGTTGAAGGTGATATTTCCGTCTTTAACCAGCAACTTGCTACCGTCAATGGTCACCGGCGAACCGGGCCCGATCTGAATCCCCTTGTCAGCGCCGGAGACCAACAGTACCGAACTCACGATCTCAGGTCCGGCACCGAAGAATTCAATCGAACCAGTTTCAGTTGAGAGCTTGGAACTCGTCAACAACAACGGCGCGGAACTACTCGTACCAAAGACGATGCCGTCGTCTCCGGCCGCAGCAATTTTCGAGGTGTCGATCGTGTAGCCTCGGTCACCATAGAATTGCATCCCACCGTTCGGAGTCGAAAACTTGCACTTCGTGAACGAATTGTCGCCAACCGCTCCGCCGTCCCCCGGTGAAAGATGAAACGCACCAGGTCCCACCCCGTTCGCCACGAACTGTGACCCCGTCGCAACGTAGCGGGTCTGACCACCAAGGCTGATCGAGTCCAACGTGGTGAGTTTAACGTTGTCCAAGTGGACTTCAGTTGGCGTACCCGTCGTAGAAGAGCCGCTGGTAGCGAAGTAAATTATTCCGCCAGCTTCCACCTGAGTTTTCGTCAAAGTGATAAGGCCACCCGGTCCTCCGACTGTAAAATTAACCAATGCCGCGAACTTGCTCTTCGTAAAGGTGAGATCGCCCCCCGGAGGGATGTTCATCGAACCAGCGGTGGCACCCAATTGGCTCTTTACAATGTCTAACGTGTCCTCAGAGTCCAGAACGATTCCCGTGGCCCCCGCCGCCTCAATTTTAGAGCGCTCAATGCGCAGCGCCGATGCGTCTCCGCGCACCGAAAAATCACCGGTGAACGTCAGCTTTGCCTTAAACAACGTGAGTGCGACATCGGGCTCGACGCTGACAACACAGGAACCCGAAATCTCGGCCTTGCCAGAAATCGTCGTGTCTTCGGTAAGGAAGATCGGCCCCGGGCAGTCAGCGAAAAATGTCTCGGAGTCGACATCGACGGCGGCTGCCTGCGATGGAGCGATCGCTAGCAAGGCCATCATTGCGAAAATCGAAGTAATGCCGGAGGCTGCGGGAATTCGGTTGGTCATTAATCAATCCTGGGCTCGTGACGACACGAGCGATTTCGAGCTTTGGCAAAGCTGGCTTACCGATTCGGAATCCGTTTTGAGAGGCGCGGACCGAAAGTCCTCCCCAATCGCCTCTATGGATTCTTGATAACGTCAGGTCTGAGATAAGTGCGCGCTTACATCGAGTCAATGAAATCAAAGGTTTGGACTGGCGTTGCGAGGGCCTTGGTCGCAGTCGCGTGTTTCGGTTGCGCGCCCGTCGCCGTCGCGGCCAACTATGGCCCGGTGATCGTAACGTGGAATGTCGAAACGTCCGATGACGCGGCTGCTCTTGAGACGCTGAACATCGATATCCCGGCGACCTACTTCGTCACCGGCTCATTCGCAGAGCGCCACCGTGAGCTTGTCCTCGGATTTCAGGCCAGCGGCACCATCGGCTCACTGACCTACTCACACCCCGATCTGACAGAGCTCGACGATGATGCACTGCATCGTGAACTAGTTTTGGGGAAATTGGTGCTCGAGGAAGTATTGGGAGCGCCCGTTACGTGGTTTCGAGCTCCTTGGCTCGCCAGCAACCAAGCCGTAACCCGCGAACTGGCCTCTCTTGGCTTCACCTATGACAGCTCGAATTTGGAACGCTGGTCAGACCAGCTTCACCTGGCAGAGTTACCGATCTCGGTAGAAGACGGCGGCCAGCGCCCGGTCTCTGATTTCGACCTGTTCGCCGACCAGGCCATGACCGATGATCAGGCCCTGGCTTGGCTGTTGGCACGCTTGGACGAGCGCGCCGGAACAGGCAGGCCCTTGGTCGCCTTGCTGCGACCAAGGATCATGGCGCAGCATCCAGCCCTGCTCGATCGTTTTGTCAGCGCGGCGCGCGCAGACGGCGCCGAGTTCATCACCGCGGATCAATGGATCCAGCGAAACCGACGCCCGACAGGAAAGCGTCGAGCGCTTTGGGTGGATCTCAGTCAGGGCCCTGTCGATGCCGCGCTGCTTCGCAAAGACATCGACGCAACCGGATTCACCGATGTCTTCCTCCAGGCCCGCGACGCCGACGGCATTCGCTACTACCAAGGTTCGGAAGCCGACACCCCCGATCAATCGCAACGCTTCGGCGAAATCGTCGATGCCCTCAAAGGAAGCGACGTAAACGTACATGCCTGGATCGCCGTCAACCGCGACCCCTGGCAAGCAACAACCCACCCGGAACGCGCGATGGTTTCGATCGACCGGGAACGTTCGCAAACGTGGGTGTCGCCCGCGCACGCAGACGTTCAACGAGCCTTGGGTGAACAGATCGCTGTCCTTCTGGATCGCTACCGACTCGACGGTATTCATCTCGACTACCTGCGCTTCCCTGACCTGAATCACGACTTCGCGAGCAACGAGGTTCGTACGTTTCGAGAAACGTACGCGACCGACGACGTATCGTTGCGCGAGATGTTCGACGCCAACTACAACGCCTGGGTCGGTCGTCGTAGTGAACAAGTCCGCGATCTTCTCAAGGGCGTTGCCGAACAGCTTGATGCCCGCGACGGAAAACGACCAGAACTTTCGGTGGCCGTGTATGCCGACGCGGCAACGTCCTATCGGGTCATGGAAACGATGGGGCAGGATCTTTCAAAGCTTGCCCCGCTGGCCGATTTTCTCGTCCCCATGGCCTACTTGCGCGAGCAGCAACGATGGCCTGAGTGGATAGAAAACGTTGGCCTCGCCGCCCGTGCCCGTGTCGGCAAGACTCCACTGTTGGCGGGGCTTGAGGCGTTCCAACGACCGCCCGCGGTCACCTATACACGCGAGGAGTTCGGAGAGGCGGTAGACCAAGCACACCGAGTGTTCGACGGGATCGCGTTCTACCACTACGCAAGCTTGTTTGGTCGCAGCGGTGGCCCGGCCGACATGCCGACCGGAGCACTGGACGAGGCCCTGGGGGCACCGGCTCATATCGCGGTCTCCCCCCCGGCGACCGACCCCGAACATCGCGACCCGATCTCACCCTCATGGCCGCGCTATGCCGCGCTCGCACTGGTCTCCTTAGCCGCCGGTGCAGCAGCAGCCCGTGGACGCTCGAAGCGCAAATGATAAAGCTGCACGAGAATCCGGGGATGCCCGCAACACCCTCGGCTCTGGAGTACGCGCAAACATGACCGCATCTTTAGCAGGAATTCGCGTCCTCGAAATCGGGACCTAGGTCGCTGCACCGGCCGCCAGCGCATTGCTGGCCGACCTCGGGGCGGAGGTCATCAAGGTCGAAGCCGTCGGTGGCGAAATCATTCGCCACACCCGACCCCGCTACAACGGCTTTCGTTTCGAGTACCCGGGCTCGCCGCAGTTCGAAATGGACAACCGTGGAAACGGTCTTTCGAACTCGATCTTACAGACCCGGAAAGCCTCGAAGGTTTGTTGCGCATTCTGGATGGCGTTGACATTTTTCTGACGAATATGCTGCCGGCCCGGCGCATGAAATTCGGAATCGACGCGGACACATTGTTGGCTCGCAACCCCGGCCTCGTCTACGCGGCGCTATCGGGCTACGGCGGCAAAGGCCCCGAGCTTGAAAACGATCCGCGCTTCACGGGCCCCGTATGGGGCCAAAACTCGGCCGAGCCCTAGGCGACCTCCCGATGATAGTAGTTCAGTGTGCCGCCCAGGCGTCTACGACACACGACGGGCCCACTGCGCGCACGCTCGTCACGAGGAACCTCAATCAATCGGTTGTTTAGGCCTTGGTGATTGCGCTCCAGGTGGTA
>JBLFWR010000011.1:0-44145 GCA_047611725.1 Binatia bacterium
TTCTTGCTAATATTTAGTCAAGTGTGTAAACAGAAGAAGTGCCGAAATCGCAGATAAAAGTCGCGCCCCGCGCGCCGTCACGGCGGCCGGGCGGTGAGGCCTCCGAGACCGCCCAGCGGATTTTGACAGCAGCCCTCGGGGTGTTTGCGGATCAAGGCTTTGATGGCACTACGACCCGGGTTGTTGCCGAGCGCGCTGGCGCCAATCTGGGCCTGATCAAGTACTATTTTGGAAGCAAAGAAGAGCTGTGGAGGGCGGCGGTCGATCAAGTGTTCGCCGAACTTCTTGAGACGCTCGGCGAACAGGCACCGCTAGCGATCACCGGTCGCGATGACTTCGCGCGACTCGTTCACGCGATGGTCGCCTTTGTTGCCAAACATCCGAACTTCATCCGGATCATGAACGATGAAGGCAAACGGGATGGGCCGCGCGCGGACTGGTTGGTCGAAAACCACGGCCGCCGAATGTTCGAAATCTCATCCGAGTATCTAGAGCAGGCGCGTGCGCTGGGTTTGGTGCCCGACGTGGATGTCGTTCACCTCTACTACATGTTTCTGGGTTCAATCGTGATGTTGTTTTCGCAAGCACCTGAAGCGAAGCGTTTGACCGGAACTGATCCGACCGCATCACCGGCGATCATCGCGGCGCATGCCGACGCTCTTCTCGCCTTGTTCCTGGGCGAAGGGCGCGTCGTTCAGAAATAGACGAAGGCCGCGCGGACTTGTCTATAGCGCGTAGTCTGCCCCCTGGCGGTCGAGCATGCGCACCAGCGCGGGCCAGGCCAAGTAGTCGGCGACGACCGCCAAGCCCTGGCTTCCGAGCTCGCCAGTTTTTTGAACCACGTCGGCCGCCGGAAAGTGGAGCTCGCGATTCCCACTGACCGAACGAACCTGCATGGAACATGCGCGTTCCAAATAGTAGATCTTAATGAACGCTGCGGCGATGGTTTCCCCGACCGACATCGTGCCGTGGTTGCGCAAAATCATGGTGTCTTTGTCGCCCAGATCGGCGACGAGGCGAGGCCGTTCGTCATGATCCAGGGCCACGCCCTCCCAGTCATGGTAGGCCACGGATTCGCGTACCAAGCACGCCGTTTGATTGAGCGGCATCAAACCCTCGGCCATGGCGGAAACGGCTGTGCCGTCAAGGGTGTGCAGGTGAAGCACGCATTTAGCGTCCTCGCGCGCGGCGTGAATGGCACTGTGGATGGTGAACCCCGCAGGGTTGGTCTTGTAAGGGCTGTCCATGACCGCATTCCCGTCCAGATCGACCTTGATGAGGCTCGAGGCGGTGATTTCTTCAAAGAGCAGCCCGTACGGGTTGATCAGAAAATGGTGGTCGGGGCCGGGCACTCGCGCCGAAATGTGGGTGAAGATCATGTCGTCCCAGCCGTAGTGGGCTACGAGACGGTAGGCGGCGGCCAAATCGACACGGGTTTGCCATTCTTCCGGGCTGACAAGGTCGCGGATATTAGCCGTGTCGGTATTGGTGTTGCTGCTGCTTGCGGTGCTCATTGCGAAAACTCCTGATGGCCAGCACCGTAGCAAGAAAAATCGGGCCAGACTGCGACCCACCTCACGTTTGGCGCTGATTGTGTAATTTCGAGTTGGCGGTGGTCGTTCGACTAAAGCCCGTCGATGCGACAGCCGCGCGCTACGAGCAGGTCACGCATCTCCCAGTAGGCTGGTCCGGTCTGGATCAACGGGATCGACGGGTAGAGGTGATGGATGATGTGGTACTCCATCCCCATTGTCGCGATGGTTCCGATCGGTGATCGCCAGGCGCGCGTATCACGGTAGCGCCCTTTTTCTTCCATCGGGTAGTGGGGAGCCCAGCTCAGAAAAAGCTGAATATAGCTTGTCGCGATTTGCCGTGGCAGCCACCAAACGAACAGTGCCTCAAGGGCGTATCCCGACCACGCCAACCCCGCCAGAATCGCGTAGTAGGTGACGCTCATTGCAACGCCTTCAACCAGCGCGCGTGCGATTTCCGGATCGCCGCTTTCCTGCCCCAGGGTTCGGTAAGCGCTTTGCGCACCCGGCTGGCGGCCCAGAATTCCATGCCACACCGATTCCCACCAGTTTGCGCCCGCATTGTAGCGATCGGGATCAAGCTCGGGGTCGTTGGCATGCGCGTGATGGCGCCGGTGGGTGATCCACGCGATGCGATAGGGAAGCACGAGCGGGATGGTCGACACATGGCCGACCAGTTGGTTCAGCCAGCGAAGACTCGTGCCTTCGGCGCCGATGATTGAGTGCTGCGCTTCATGCGAGGGAAGATACGAAAGCGTGATGCAGATGGTTGATGCGATGAACGCTACCCACAACGGTAGAACACCCGAAAAAGTCAGCGGCCAAATCGTCATCCATACGCAAGTGTTACCAAGGCCCCACGCGACCATCTCCCAGGGAACGCGACCCTGGTACTTTTTGGCAATCGCCATTTCGGCGCGTTGCTCGGCACGGTTGGGACGGTCGGGACGGTCGGGATGGTCAGGATGGTCAGGCCGGTTCGAGGCTGTAGGGCGCGCGGCGCTGCTCATACCCAACGCCCTCTAAACTTCGCGAACGTTCCCCAAAGGATGCCGACAAGCAGTCCGAGCTGTAGATTGCTTAGTCCGGCCGGTGCAGACAGCCCGGCCCCGTCCATGGATTGCGCAAGAACTGGGGCAACGAAGCCGATCCCGAACAGCACGGGCCCCCAGGGGAACGCCAATTTGAGCCAGTCAAGTAGCACTGTGTCGCTCTCCTTTTCGACGCGGATCCGGACGCGGACGCGGACGAGTCTAAGTGATTTCCCCGGTGCGGCCGTTCGCGTGTCGGCCGCACCGGGGAATCAAATTCGATCGCCGGCGATTAAGCCAGAACGCTTTGCAGACGCTTGGAAATGAGCTGCTCGGCATCGATCATGATGCGATCGATTAGCTCCTTGCACGTGGGAATGTCGTCGATCAGACCGGCAACCATGCCGCAAGACCAGGCGCCAGCATCCATGTCGCCTTCGCTCATGATGCGAGGGTAAACTCCGGCGACTTCATCAAGAATATCTTCGAACTTGATGTCGGCGCCGAGTCGCTTTTCCTTTTCGATCAAACGTTCGACGGCATCGTTGGTGAGCACGCGCTCGGTGTTGCGCAAACCGCGCATGATCAATCGCGTGTCGAGTTCGCTCGCGTCAACGATCGCTTGTTTCACCCTTTGGTGAACGGGCGCTTCTTTGGTCGCGATGAAGCGGGTGCCCATGTTCATGCCTTCGGCACCCATGGCTAACGCAGCCACGAGAGAGCGGGCATCGGCCATGCCGCCTGAAGCGACAAACGGGATCTCCAATTCATCGGCCGCGCGCGGCAGCAGAATCATGTTCGGAATATCGTCTTCGCCAGGATGACCGCCACATTCGAATCCGTCGACCGACACCGCGTCGCATCCGATCTTCTGCGCCTTCAAGGCGTGACGAACAGACGTGCACTTGTGAATGACCTTAATGCCGTTGTCTTTCAGGATCGGCAGCCACTGGGCCGGGTTGTTACCGGCGGTCTCCACGATTTTTACACCACCATCGATGATCGCCTGAACGTACCCCGGGTAGTCCGGCGTGTTTACGATCGGCAGAAAAGTCAGGTTCACACCAATCGGCTTGTCGGTCATGTCTTTACAGCGGCTGATTTCGTTGGCCAGATCAGGGGCCGACCTTTGCGTTAGGCCGGTGATGATCCCAAGTCCGCCCGCATTCGAAACGGCGGCGGCGAGCTCGGCGAAACCGACGAAGTGCATTCCGCCCTGGATGATGGGGTGTTGGATTCCGAACATTTCGGTGATTTTCGTTCGCATTCTACTTCCTGTGGCTGTGGCGCCGCCGGGTTGCTCCAGCGTCGCGGGTCTTGTCGGGGGCGCGCCCCGTGTATCTGGTCGTGAGAACAGCCCTTGGCCGGGCCGCAAAACGCGGCATTTCTATACCAGAAACGTTCTCGGAGTTGAGCCGCAGGGCCGGAGGCACCCGAGGACGGGCCTGGTGGGCGCCAGTCCATGGCAGTGGGGGGCGGCGGGAAACGGCGGGGTGGAAAACTCCCGGGGAGTCGGCATCCTCGCTGCCGGGGCAACCTGGCGCTCCGAGACCGGTCTTGATTCCTGCCAGTGCGAAGATCCAGTGACAAGCGAAGAAACCAAACAGCGCATCGCGTCGAGTGAACTGTTCGCTGCGCTTCCCGAAACTCTCCATGAGGCTCTGGCGGGCATGGTTCGCGTGCGAAATCTGCCCGCGGGTCTGGTTCTGTATCGCCGCGGCGATGCTCCCGAAGGCTTCTACCACGTGGCCAGCGGTCGCGTCCGTTTCGTGGCAACGTCTCCTGAGGGGCGAGAGTTTGTTCTCGACTTTGCCGAAGCGGGTTCGTGGTTTGGCGAGATCGGCTTGTTTGACGGTGGCCCGCGCGTTGTCGATGCGATGGTTGATGAAGACAGCGAGCTTCTGGTGGTACCGCGGGCCGCGTTGCTGGAGTTGGCGCATCGCGAACCGGCGATCCTAATTCAGGTTATTAGATTGCTGTCCCGCCACATTCGCACGGCCGGCGATTTGCTCGTGGACTCGGCATTCCTTGGTTTGGGTGCCCGGTTGATTCGACGCTTGTTGATTCTTGCCGAAGCGCAGGTTCCGTCAGCGCCTATCGACGCAACGGTCGAAGTCCGTGTTGCCCAGGACGAACTTGGCCGCCTGTGTGGCGGTACGCGTGAAAGCGTGGGCCGACAGTTGGGGGAATGGCAGAAGGCGGGGCTGGTCGAGTTGGGCTACGGTAAAATTCGACTTTGCGACCGTGAGGCTCTTGCAAGGCTTCTTGCGAGAGCTACCGGCGAGCTGTCCTAACCGGCGCTCATCGCGACCGACTCCAAAATGAAAAAGCCCGCGGCCTTTCCGTTTCGGAGGTCGAAACGGGAAGACCGCGGGCTTTGAAATAAGCGCCCCTCGAAGGAGAGGAGCCGGTACTCAAGCATCCGGGGAGACGCCAGCGAGTACCTACCCTCCGAGGGGCGCAACCGTTGCGCTAGTAAATCCCTCCGGCGCAAGTTCCGTCGATCGTCAAAGAAACATCGATGAAGAAGAAGATCGGATCGATCGAATCGCCGCCGGGCACTTTCTTGCCCTTGACGACCACCTTCCAAAATCCGCTCCGGGTGCTGAGGTCGCGCAAGACGACCTTGCGGAAGCCACCCTGATCGCCGACCCAGATGAACTTTCCTTTTTCGGGACGCGATTTGTGCCACCCGCTAGTCCCCGCGAGGACCATGCTCAGATCAGCGGCGCCATCCGACAGCACCATTGCGAAACCACCGGTGTCGGGACGCAAGCCGTCGTAGGTGCCTGAGAAATTGTCAATTTGGCCGACGAGCTTAACGACCTTGGCGTTGGAACGAAGGCGTTGGATTTCGGCATCACTGTTGTCACAGGTCCCAGGGTCGGTGGTACAGCCACACGTGCCGGTGTTGCACAGTCCGGGGCAGGCTGAATCGTCGGCCGCTTCGCACTCTTCGCTGCCGTTTACGACGCCATCGCCACAAACCGGAGCCGGGCATTCGCAACCGCCCGTACACTCGCCGGGGCAGGCCGAGTCGTCGCTGCCGTCGCAGGTCTCACCCGACTCTACAGTGTCGTTGCCGCAAACCGGGGCAGGGCACTCGCATCCTACCGAGCAAAGTCCGGGGCACGCCGAGTCGTCGGTTCCGTCACATTCTTCGCTGCCTTCGCGACTGTTGTCACCGCACACCGGAGGGTCGCTCGAAAACGTTGTGGCGGTGGCTTGATACTGCGCGTTGCCGCCCGTGCGTTTTACGAGAACGTCCCACGTGCCAGCTGTTGGGTTGTTGAAGATACACTCTCCGAAGCTACCCGAGCCAGTCGCCGAGCAGTCAAACGTGGACGTCGTAGCCGCCGCACCCTGTCTTACGTAAAGGTCGAAGCTGCCAGTGTCGGATCCGTTCATGGTCACGACCAGTTTGGTGACCGACGCACCGACCGAGAAGGAGTGATTCCCGTTGGGGCTTCCGCTGCTTAGCGTGCCCGAGAAACCCGAAACGCTAGCTTGTGAATCGCCGACCTGAGGGCCGCTACCACAAGAGGTATTGCTAAGGTCAGCTCCACCTTCGCTTTGAACGTACGCCTGATAAGCCGCGACATTCGCATCCCAAGAGTGATCGCCTGGGCCGCATTCAGCGCCATCGCCGCCCGAAGTTACGCCGGCAACCGTCATGCCCGAGCCAAGGTCCATGAACAGCGGACCACCCGAGTCGCCGTTACAGGTATTGGAGTCGGTGCCAGCAGCGCCGGTTCCGATGAAGTTCCAACACACCAAGTCCGCGTTGGTTGCGCCGGAACCGCCGCCGTTACAGCTCACGGTGGCGACATCGCCGACACGCTTGAGTCCGTAGTCGTCGCCGCTTTCAGTGCCGCCGGAGCGTCCGAAACCGACAATCGTGCCCGGAGCCGAAATCGAAGAGGTCGGGTCAACGGTGCTGATCGGTGTGGGCCGAATGCCTTCTACCGTCTCGCCGAGATGAACGACGGCGATATCGAACAGCGGCCAGTTTCCCGATGTGTAAGACGAATGCAGGCTGATCGAGGAAACGGTGTGAAAACCGGAGTGCTGCAGGAAGACGAGGTAGCGATTGGAGGCCTGGCTGTCCTCGACACAGTGGGCTGCCGTTAGAAATGTGTTGCAGCCGATCATGGTGCCCGAGCACCAGGGGGTCGCTGATGCTTGGTTGATGGCACCACCTGGGTTGTGCAGCAAAGCGCCGGTCGACGCCCAATCCGAGGTCAAAACGCCATTAACGATGTGCGATGGTCCGTTGTTGTCGCTTGTAGCGAAATCCGCAGCGGCGCTGCCGGTTAGGGCGGCCAGCCACAGGGCGCACACTGCCAAGCTCATTGTGGCTCGGCGGCTGGCGGAGGTGGTTTTCGTTGATCTGGTAAACATTGCGGTTCTCCCTTTGTCATCCGTTGCCGCCATCTGGCGGGTGAAACGCGACCAGTCCCCCTTTCGTCGGACCGGCCCCGCGCTCGTGGGTTTCGTCTTGGTCGCTGATCTCGGTCGCTGATCTTGGTCGCTGCCGTGATTGAGGCTCTGAACCCGGCCGGATGGCCGTTTCAGTCTCCCACACCGGGGCAGTTTTGGCGACTGGAAGATAGCCTAACAAATTTTGTTAGTTTGTCTATAGCCTTTTTGTTTGGTATGTCTTTTTTGTGGCCGCCACCGACAGTCCCTCATTAGAACGCCGCGGGATCGGAGATCTCTTTTACGAGACTCGGGTCCTGAAAGGGCGGGATTGGACGCTGGCTCGCTTTGCCCGTGAGGTGCTGGGCGAGGCAGTCGATCCGGTGATGCTCGGCTATATCGAGAAGGGCGCCCGTTTCCCCAACGAGGGCCTGGTGCGCCGCCTGGCCAACGACAGAGGCGAGGACCCCCGCCGTCTGCTGGCGATCTTAGCCCGCGACCGCATGGTCAAATCGATCGGCAAAGAGCTGCGCAAGGTTCTTGAGGCGCCCGGACCGGTAGTCGATGTCGCCGACGCCGAGATGGCCGCACGGGTGACCATGGCGATTGCAGCGCTCCCCGATAACGGCAGCTTCACCTCAAAGAAAAGATGGCGCGCTGCGTACAGCGCGCCGCTTCGAAGAGGCAAGGGTGCGCTAGCGCTGGGTACAACCGAGTCCGATCGCGTTCTGGAAATTCTGGTCGAGCAGGATCTCATCGTCATCAAGGGCGACAAGGTCTCGCGCAGCGGAAGACACTACCAACCTGTCGCCACCGAAGAACGTACGGCTCTTGCGTTGGAGTACAGTGTGCTGTTTCTCAAGAGCGTATTGGATCGTCTCGTGTTTCCCGACGAGGACTCCGGGACATACGTGCGCAACCACTACCTAAACATCGAACGCTCAAAGGTTCCCGAGTTTCGTGACCGCCTTGACGAAGCATTGCGTGGTTTGGCCGAAGAGTACGCCGCCGAGGCGTCTGAAGAGACGGAGTTTTTCAATGTACTGGCGACTGCGACATTCCTGTAAAGCGCGTGTTGGGCATGCTGCTACGATGAGCCGTCGCTTGTCGATCGCGAGTATTGTTTTACTCCTCGCCTCGGTAGCTGCCTGCGGGGGGCCGGGTAGTGGTTCCAGTGGTCTTGGTGAACGAGCGGCGATTCAGGAAGCGCAGCGTACGCGCGAGTGCGCGGTGGCGACGAACGCGGTCATGTACTGTCCGACCGATGAAGTGAACCTTACGGGAACGGCCGAAAACATTGTCACCCCCGTGGTTGATGACGTTGAAGTCGAGTGTTTTCTGTTCGATGAAATCGAAGTCGTTTGCCTGTTTTCTTTGTCCTTCCAGCCCAACGGTTTCGACCCCGACGCCAGTTTCGTAATGGCAACTCGTCCGTTCGACAGCGAAGAGCTGTGGCAGGTGGGGCCCGAGACCGAGTTCTTCAGTGTTGAAGATGACGGTGAGCGTGTCCCGGTCGCTTTTGGCGAAGCTTTTTTCGACGCGCCTGATCTCGAGACAACCTCGGTACAGTTGGCGATCGTAGCGCTGCCGGTTGATAGCGAAGCCGGCCCGCCGACCGAAGTTGCCTCGTTGGATGAGCTCGGAACGACGCTTGCGTTCGTGACACCGGAGTTCGCCAGCGTGCTGACGGTAATTCCGCCGGAAGACGAAACGATTGAGCTCGCCCTGGGCGCCAACACCTGCGTGGACGGTGGGATCGCGTTTGTTTGTCCGGTCGACACGGTATTCGACGCCGCGCAATTTGAACCGCAATTCGGCGTGCCTCTGTTCTTTTTCGAGACGTTCGTCGACGTGAGTGCCGAAGCGCAACAGCCGATTGTTTGCGTCCCCTTCGACAGACGTCGTTGTCGTTTCGATCTTCGCCTTCGTCTGAAGGGGACCATCGAGGTCTTCTACCAGGCAGCCGCGCGAGTTGTGCCCGACGATGGAGCTCCACGCGATTGGCGCATCGGCGAAGAAATCTTCGATCCCACCGAAGAGCCGGAGGATGAGCGAATCCTGGTGCTTCCGGTCGAATTGGACACCCGCGATCTTGACGGGTTCGCCTCTGATGGTGAGGGTGGCCATTTCGTGCCCATCCAGATCGCCGTCATGCCCGACCCGATCCCGATCACGCAACTGCGTCTGGTGGACACACTCGACCCCTGGGTCGGATTCTACGCCTTCGTGACCGAGCCGGTGACGATTCAGGTTTTGGACCGCTAGGCTTCAACGACCATAGCTTCTTGGGGCCCGGCCGCTGTGTTACAACGCCCGGGCCGCACGCGGGATCCACACGCCGTGCCTTGGAGGGGTTGTTTCTATGTCTCGAATTCCCGTGTCTCGATTTACGGTTGCCGCGCTTGTAAGCGGGCTCGTCCTTTCTGTCGTTCTGCCAGCCAATGCTGCAACCACTGCGCGTCTGGCCCGTGTGCAGGCCCGCTCCCAGAACCCCGTTGCGATTGGTTTCGTCTTCGAGATGGCCGGCGAAACTTTGGAATTCGAGATGGAGGAGTTCAGCGCCGCTGGGCCAGGAGCCAAAGCCATTTGGCGCGAGGCCGGTGGCGAGCGAATCGAGCCGATCACGTCGGTTGGATTTCTCGGTCAGATAGCAGGCGAAGCCGACTCTTTGGTTTCTTTGGCTGCGGGTGTTGCCGGCATTTCTGGGATCATACGAAGAGGGGACACACTGTTGTTTCTCGAGCCCGCCGGCAGCCCTGATCAGGTTACGGTTTCCACGGCTGAAGAGTTGGGGATGGGCGCAAACTACTCCTGCGGTGTGGACGGCGAATCGTTGCTCGCCGGTGCGGCGACTAACGATCTGGCGACCAACAATCCGGCGACCAACGATCCCGCGACCAACGATCCGGCGACCAACGATCCCGCGACCCACGGAGCCAACCCAACCGGTGGTCCCCGTACCCCTGCTATCGCCCGGCTCTTGCAAAGCGATGTCCTGGCTGACCCGCAGCTCTTTGCCGTGCACGGTGGCGGAACGCAGGTCTATATCGAGGCGATGTACACGGTTGCCGCCGGGTTGTTCCGCAACGATCTTGGCTTGAAGCTTGAGATCGACTCTCTCGTGATTGAGACCGTTACCGATCCATTTGCGGGTGAGACTGAAATCAACACCTTGCTTGGCGACTTCTCTGTGCTGCATACGTCAACGCAAAACGCGCTACCGGCCAGCGAGCGTCTCATTGGTGTCGGCACCCACATTACAGCTCGCGAGTTCGATGGCTCCGAGATCGGGTTGGCTTTCGTTGGGTCTGTTTGTGCCGGGAGTTCCGTAAGTACCGTTCAGGCAACGTTCGGCGCCGCGGGCGACGCGATCACGCTATCCCACGAAATCGGGCACAACTTGTCTTCGAATCATGACGGCGTCGGCAATGTATGCGACCCCAGCAGTTTCGTGATGTCTGCAACAACCAATTTTGTAGCGTTGCCGACTGAGTTTTCGACCTGTAGCAAAGACGCGATCGCGGCCTTCACTGGTGGGCAGAATGTCGTTTGTATGCCGAATACCGGGTTCGCGGTGTGCGGAGACGGGATCGTAGAAGAAGACGAAGAGTGTGACGATGGCTTGGTTGAAGAATTCGATGGTTGTTCTTCGCAGTGCAAAAACGAAGTGAATCCTACGAAGGGCGAGGCGAAGTGTTTGAATGCCCTGACTAAGGGGGTCTCCAAAATCGCAGCCGCTCAAGGAAAACTGGCTGCCATTTGTATCAAGTTCCTCGGAAAGGATCCGGCCGTAGACGTAGACGCCTGCATCGATCTGGACGAGCGGGGCAAGGTGGCGAAGACCACGGCCAAGCTCGTTAAAATCGCCGGCAAGAGTTGCGTGGAGCTGCCACCGTTTGGTGCCAATGATCCGAGTCCCGGTGATACCGCCGCCGTGCTGGCAGCTCAGGCTTTGGTACGAGATGTGTTTTCGGAGGTTGTGGATTCGGCCGTCGTTGACAAGGCGGTGGATTCCGATGGCGCACGTTGCCAGCTCAAGGTCTTCAAGGCTGCGACAAAATTGGCGTCGGCTTTCGATAAAATTCTGGTGCTCTGTGTGAAGGCTGGCTTCAAGATCGGTAGTCTGGTCAGCGATCCTACGTTGGCCGATTGTCTCGACATTGTGGCCGAAGATCTAAGCGGCAAGCTCGGCAAGGCCAGCGCCAAGTTCGCCAAGATTGTTACAAAGAGTTGTGAAGGCGCAGATATGTCGCTTCTCTTCCCCGGTGACTGTGCCGCTGCGGGCGTGTTTGCCGATTGTGTCGATTCGCTGGTCGCCTGTCGGTCCTGCCAGGTGTGGAACGATGAGCACGGCGTAGATGAAGACTGCGACCTGTTCGACGATTCCGTCGAAAACTTTTCCTGTGAAGACTCGGCGCTTCCGCCGCCCACTCAAACTGTGTTCCATATCGCGGCTCCGATCGTTCCCGGTAGTACGGGGCCGGCGAGTTTCGCGAGTATGGCCGAAGCCGACGCTCTATGTCAGCAGGCCGCTAGCGACGCGGGCTTGGAGAATTCGGCCAGCTTCCTTGCATGGATGAGTGATGCAGGTGGCGCCACGCCGCTTACGCGCTTTACCCAGGCGTTGGTGCCGTACGTGCTGGTGGACGGTACAGTGATCGCGAACCATTTCTTCGACTTGATCGATGAGACGCTCGAAGCACCGATTGATCGCGATGAGTTTGGCGTTCAGGCGGGAGCGAATCGTTTCGCGTGGACCGGAACGACGGCAGATGGTGAGGGTGTCGTCGGCACTACCTGCGACGATTGGGCCCTGACCACCGGCAGTGCGCGCGTTGGGCGTACCGATGGGACGAACGTCGTTTGGAGCGGTTTGTTTACGTCCCAGTGTGGGGTGACCGCGACCGCCGATACGTTGTTCTGCTTCGAACAGTAGAGAAGTTGCCGATCGCGCGCGGTGCAAGGCCGAGCGCGATCGGCAACAATTCCTAAAGCCTCACCGCTGTAAAAAGTTCAGCGCCAATCCCGGTCTCTCCCAATCCATCGAAATCAACCGGCCGGTCGAAGACAGGGTGATGAACGCCGTCTTCAAATCGGGTCCGCCGAAACAAATGTTCGTCGTCATCAAGTCATCGGTGGCAATGTGACGAACCTCGGATCCGTCAGGCGACACGATCGTAATCCCCGCGTTCAAAATCGTGGCGACACAAACATTTCCATCGGCGTCTACGGCGAGTGAATCGAAGAGTTGCAGCCCGCCGGGCCCGGCGATGCATTCACCGTCGCGCACGAGTAGGCCGCCCTTGGGAACGATTGAGCCCGGCGCGTCTAGATCAAAAGCATAAAGCCGACAGGTCATCGTTTCGGCAACGTACAAAGTCTTTTCATCGGGTGACAGACCGACACCGTTGGCCGAGTTGATCGGGTAGACGGCTTCGCGAATCGAAGTCCCGTCGGTCGAGGCGTAGTAGACACCACCGTGATCGCGCGTGCGCGCCTGGGTTTTGCCGTGGTCGGTAAACCAGAAACCACCCTGGCGATCGAAGACGATGTCGTTCGGCCCGCGAAGCGGGTTGCCGTTGCACTGAGTGTACAGCACTTCGACTTCGCCGGTATCAAGGTCAACGCGTTCGATGCGTCCGCCCGAAAAGTCGGCGGGTTCTTCGCCGGGAACAAGCAGCCCCTCAACCTCTATCCACTCAAACCCTCCGTTGTTACAGACGTAACACTTGCCGTCGGGGCCAATCGCGGCACCGTTGGGTCCGCCGCCGAGTGTCGCGATGACTTCGATGCTTCCGCTCGGTTGAACGCGGCTCAAGGTTCCTCGTTCGATTTCCACAAGTACGATTGAGCCGTCCGCCATCGCGATCGGTCCTTCGGGGAAGCGTAAGCCTGAAGTGATGAGGCGCGGTTCTGACATGAGCGTGTTTCTCCTGGCCACCAGGCAGGCGGCTTGCCAGCGCGAGCGCCGGCTCTGGTTGACATCGAGAATGGATGCCTATCCATCGGCTCGATCGTCGTCAATCGGGCGGCAATATTTTGATGGCCGTGGGCGACTGGTTCGCACGGCAAGGGAGAATTGCATGAGTCTGTTTGATCTGGCGGGTAAGGTCGCGGTTGTCACGGGAAGCACACGCGGAATAGGCAAGGCGATTGCCTATAGAATGGCCGAACACGGGGCCAAGGTCGTGGTGTCTAGTCGCAAGGTTGACGCCTGTGTTGCGGTGACCGACGAGATTAACAAAGATTTCGGCGGCGAAAGCCCGGTCGCGTTGGCGATACCGTGCAATATTTCTTCGAAAGAAGAGCTGCAAAACCTGGTAGATTCCACAACCGAGCATTGGGGAAAGATCGACATTCTCGTCTGCAACGCGGCTGTAAATCCGTACTTCGGCCCGTCGCTGGAATGTCCTGACGACGCCTTTGACAAAATTATCGCCTGCAACGTTCGCAGCAATCATTGGCTGTGCAACATGGTGCTGCCGCAGATGAAGGAGCGACGCGATGGCGCGATCATCATCGTGTCATCGATCGGTGGGTTGGTCGGTTCGCCGATGCTCGGCGTGTACGGAATTTCCAAAGCTGCCGACTTTCAGCTTGCGCGTAACCTGGCGGTAGAACACGGAGCCGACAACATTCGTGTGAATGCGATCGCGCCAGGTCTGATCAAAACCGATTTCTCGCGAGCTCTGTGGCAGAACGAAAAGATTCTTGAACACACGGTTTCAACCGCACCACTTCGACGCATCGGCGACCCCGACGAGATTGCCGGAGCGGCGGTGTTTTTGGCCTCCGACGCCGGCGCGTTTACTACCGGGCAAAAAATCGTCATCGATGGAGGTCAAACGATCGCCTAGTGGTTTGTGTTGGTTTTGTCAGTAGCGGATGGGCTGGCCGCCGTCTGTTACAGGAACCGCAGGGGTTGCGTCTCTTCGTTCGGGGAACCGGTACTCATCAGTCGTGGCGTCGTAGCCCGCTGGCCCCTCTTCGGTAGCCCGGGGCTGTACCTGGATCGGCTGCGGGACTGTGGCAAGCACGGCCTTTGCATCGCGGGCGACTGCTGGTGTGGGCGCGGCAACGGCCGCAGGCAGGACTGCTGCTGCGGCGGCGGCGGCCGGTTCGACAGAGGCTGCTGGCGGCGGCGGCGGCGGTTGGGGCGCAGCGACAATTTGCGGCAAACTCGCCTCTTCCGGGCTTGGCGGGGGCGCAGGGCGTGGGGTCGGATTGTAGCGCGGGATCTGCGAGTAGCGGGGGGTGCACGCGCCAGCCGAACAGATGAGCAAAGTGGCCACCAGGGCCATAGTTGAAGAACGGTTCATTGGTAGACCTCCTCGCGAATTGCGCTTGGCTGGCGATGAACGCACGGGTCGGCTCCTGATTTCGAAGCGGGCCCGGTGCGTTGTGGCTCCGCTTGTACCGTGTCTTTCGCAACAATCCCAGACCCGGCGCTGCGTTCGCCAGCGCAACCCTAGGGTCCGGGCGCGGCGCGGCCCTGGCTGCGCCTACAATCGTGGCCTTGTAGGGCTCATGTCGGGTCAAACCACAAATTCTTCGGGCATTTCCACACGAGTTCCCGCATGAGCTCCCGAGCTCAAGCCAAGAGCGCTTCGAAACCGGGTGCGGATTCTTCGGTGCTTTCTAGTGCGACGATGCTGCGCGCGGCGACCGGTGTTCTGGCGCTGCGCGTTGTGGCGGCGATTGTCTCAGTGGCCCTTCTTATCGCTCTGGGGCGCACACTCGACCCAGATTCGCTGGGAGCTTTCCTGTATGCGTGGGGTTGGCTGGAACTTTTGTCGGTCGTGGCGACCCTGGGTTTCGATCCACTCATCGTACGCACGGTGCCCGTTGCGTTAGGCGACGCGGATTGGCCGATGCTGCGAGGTGTTCTGCGAGCCGCCGATTGTGGTCCGGCGGCGGCAGCTTTGCTGCTATTGGTCGTCGCGGCTCTCGGATGGCCATGGTGGAAAGATGTGCTGGCGCCACACGCAGCACTTTGTGTGGTGATCGCATTGGTCGCTTTGCCGGTGCGCGTAATCGCGATCATTCGTCAGTCAACCCTGGTGGCGGCCGAACGTCCTGTGTTGGCGCTGTCGATGATGCCGGTGATGCAGCCGGGATTGGTGCTGGTCACAATTGTCGGGCTTGTCTTGTCGGGCGTCCCTTTGAACGGGGCGCGCGTGATGGTGGTTGCCGGTGTGGCGATGCTCGCGACCGCGATCTTCGGCGTGGTCATGGTTCGCGTAGTTTTGGATCGCACCGTTCTGGATCGCGCACAAAGCGCGGCGCACACAACGCCCGCGCGGGCCGAACATCGCCCGTTCGCCAACGTTGATGGCGTCGGTTCATGGGTCGCAGTCGCCGCGCCGTTTTTTGTGTTGATCGTTGCCGATCTCGCCAACACACGCATCGACCTACTCGTGGTGGGTACCGTGCTCGGACCTCGCGAGGCAGCCGACTATGGTGTCGCCGCGCGCGCCGGTGAGGTCATTCGGTTCGGTTTGCTAGCGGTGACACCGGTGGTTGCTCCAACGATGGCTCGATTGGCTGCCAGGGGGCACACGGGGGAGCTGGCGATGGTCACCCGCCGGGCTGCACGCATTGTGCTGGGGTTAACGATCCCCATCGTCGGCTTTGTACTGTTGGCGGCGCCATTGCTGCTAAGCGTCGTCGGCCCTGAGTACACAAGCGCCAGTGCTGTATTGCGCGTTCTGGCTCTTGGGTATTTGGCTGCGACGGTGGCGGGCCCTGCGGTTCGGTTGTTGCTCAGTGCTGGGCAGGAACGCGTGGTTGCCCAGGTTCTGGTCTGTGGTGCGTTGGCCAATCTGGTGTTGGATCTCGCTGTGGTGGGGCGGTTTGGGCTGATCGGCCCGGCCACGGTGACCGCCGTCGTTACCGCGACGACGATCGGTGTCCTGGCAGTCGTGGCCGATCGACGTCTTGGGGTTTCCACCGTCGCCTGGGCACGTGGTTAGCGGCGAATGAGTTGGGCCACTACCTTCCTCGGTCTGCCTCAACTAAGGAGATCGCATGAAACTTTACGATTCGCTCGGCCCTAATCCCCGTGTTGTACGCATGTTCCTTGCCGAAAAAGGCATTGAGATCGCCCTTGAACAAGTTGACCTGATGGGCGGTGACAACCGCCGCGGTCCGTATCTCGAAAAGAACCCCGCCGGTCAGCTTCCAGCCTTGGAGCTCGATGACGGTTCGGTGATCGGTGAAATCACGGCGATCTGTGAGTACCTCGATGAAGTGCATCCCGAACCGCCCTTGATTGGTTCGACTCCACAGGAGCGCGCCGAGACACGGATGTGGGTTAGGCGTTGCGATCTCAACATTGCCGAACCAATGGCCAACGGTTTTCGTTTTGCCGAAGGCATCGACCTTTTCCGCGACCGTCTTTTGGTGATCCCGCAAGCTGCCGACGATTTGAAGGCCACTGCCGTGCGTAACCTTCGATGGTTGGACGGTTTGATGGCGGGCAGGCAGTGGATTGCGGGTGACCGCTTCACCCTGGCCGACATCTGCTTGTACGGAATTGTCGATTTCGCTGCCGGTGTCGGGCAGCCGCTTGATCCCGCTCTGGCTGCGGTGACGTCTTGGTATGAACGTGTGGGAGCGCGACCAAGCGCGACCGCAAGTTTGCACGAGGCTTCGGCTGCTACCGGTATGCGCGGCTAGCCGAGCGCGAACGCGTGGTTCTAGAAATCGTCGAAGTCCAGGCCTGACCAGCGCACGCGTTGCGGGTCGATGCCCACACCCGAGGCGGTAAGGTCGGCGAAGATCAAATTCAAAGGTGACGGGCGAAAGCGCATCGGCAGGTCGCGGTATAAAGAACGCTTCCAGTCGATGCGCTCGTCCAGACCGAGCCAAAGGCGCAGCGGGTTCGGGCTTCGTCGCCGCACCGGTCGGTCGGTTGGGATCGACCTAGCCGGCACATACCCAAGCATCACTTCAATGCCCGCGCGTCCAGTCGGGCCGATTACGCGGGCCAGAGTGGCGCGATCTTCATACCGATAGCAGACATGCGGTGGTGAGAGGCGCCAGGCGATGGTTTCGGCGTTCCAAAGCTTTTGAAAATCAACTTCAGTGTCGCGGCGTGCCAGGTGAATGGGCCCCATACCCAGCCGTGCCTGGAGTGGCCGTACGATTTCGAATCCACAATTTAGTACGAAACCCGGCGTTGAAAGATCGTTGGTAACGGCGATGCCGAATCCGGTCCCGTGGCTGGCCAGGTCGGCGTAAAGCTCGCGCGCCATCCCGAAATAGACACCACGTCCGAGGTACTCGGGCAGCGTCGCTGCATTCATCGACATCACGCCGCGTACTTCGCGCCCGTACACCTGCGCGACCAACGGTTGCACCACGCAATGAGAGACCAAGCGGTCGCCATCCCAGGCTTCCAGGCCGTTGGCAGCACCGACGGGGTTTGCGACGTACTGCCAGTGCAGAAAATCGGACGTCATGTGGGCAGCGTGAGGCATCGCTTCGCGAAGCATCGCAGCGCTGGCCGCCAATCCCTGCGGGCTTAAGTCCAACGCACGCGTTTGAATCATGATGGGGGAGTTCGCTGCTGGGACTGTCTCGAAAAATCGGGCCGCGAAAAACCGGGCCGCGAAAAATCGATAGCCGAACACAAGTGCGGGGCGAGTGCTGCTCGAAACTCAGGCGAACAAAGAGTTGCGTGTTCGCGATCACGCCACGGCGAACGGTAGTACTCGCGCAGGTCGGGGCGCGCGGCCCACAGTGATGCTTCCGCCTCTTGCGCGCGGCCGGGATGCAGAAGGATTTCTACAATTTCGTCGTCTGCGTTGCGGCGTGACAAATGTGTTAATGCAGCGCGCACCGGCTCGATCGTCATATTGCCCGAGAACAGTAAGCCGACGAACCATCGGCAATGGGGAATCCCGCGTTCGGTCAGTTGGCGACGGGCGCGCCGAGCCAGCGGCCGTAGGATGGCGTGCTTGGCGAGGTTGGAGCCGACGTAGTTTGGAAGCGCACGGCGAATTTCAGGGACGAGAAAGAGCGGCTCTTCCAGCGTGCGCATGTATGAAAAATTCCAGCGCTCGTGCAGTTCGAGAATCGTTTCGAGCACGATCGGAATCATGTGGTAGTGCTGGTGGCCATCCAGGCGTGGGCGCCACCCGTCGCCGAGGGCGGTGGCCACGCGCTCAATCTGAGCGTTGAGTTCGATTCGTAGTGCTTCGCGAAAGCGTTCACGCTCGGCGCCGCGCAGGGTTAGCGACAGTCGCAACATGTCGATGAAGGAGTGCGCCATCTCGCCGCTGGCATTGAGCAGCAAAGACACCTGTTCGGGCGGCGCCACGGGCCGTCCTTCCATCAAGTTCAGATGTACGGTCAGGGCAAGTCCGTCGCGCTTGCGCCATTGGGAGATCGCGCGATCAAAATCGCTTCCGGCGGCCAGTACGCTGGTCGAAGATAGCAGCCCTTGGTCGAAGGCATTTAGAATACCGTCGGTGGTGGCACGGGTGAGTCCGAGATCGTCAGCGCTTACAAAGGCTCGCATGCAAAAAGGGGGCGCCGTTAGGCGCCTTCTCTAAGAGCCTTGCGGCGCGCGCAAGATCAAATTGAAGACTTCTTTAGATGGCGATCGAAGAACGCGAATACCCGGCTCCAACTGTCCTGGCTGGCCTCAGAGTCGAATCCCACGTGCATGGGACTTACACCTCCAAGCCAACCCAATGCCCCTTCGTGATTGGACATGAAGCTATGCCCGGAATCGGGATAGATTTTGACGTCGTGTTCGATCCCTAGCTCCTCTAGGTGCGACACCAGGCGATTGCCGCCAGGGCCAAAGACCCGATCGCGCGCGCCGAAACCGCCGACCACTGGGCAGATACCCGACAACGCAGAAGCTTGTTTGGGAACATCGCCGTAGAATGCGGCCGCAGCGGAGACATCGGCCCGCGCGGCGAACAGCAATGCGAATCCGCCGCCAAGACAAAATCCCATCACCGCGCTTCGTGTTGGATCGACCTCGGGTCGGGCGGCGAGCCACGCTCGCGCCGCTTCAAGGTGAGCAAAGCTTTCGCCTTCGCCTCGTGTCACGGCAGTGATCGCACGCATAACGCATAACGGGGCGCGTCCTAGCGGCGCGAACAAATCAGGAAGCAAAGCGACGTAGCCGTGATCGGCCAGGTGTTTGGCGATGCGGCGCATGTCGTCGTTGACGCCGAAAATCTCATGGATCACGACGACTCCGGGCCAGGGTCCGTTGCCTTCGGGGATACTGAGCCAGCCCGGCATGTGCCCCTCGGTTAGGGGGATCGAAATCTCGTGCTCTACGCTCACGGGGGTTTGTTCCTCTTTGGCCCGGCTGACACCAGCCGGTTTTTCAATTGAACAAACGTTGGACGAGCCAGGCGCTGCCAAGCCCAGCCAAGCCGCACGCCAATATTGCTTCGAGCGACGCGGCGTAGCCGGCGGCCGCGCGCCTGACTACGCTAAGAATTGTCAACGCGACAAACACAATCCCAAGTTGCGCCGCTTCAATTCCAGCGTTGAAACCTAACAAAGCGCCGATCGGATGCGTTGTTGGGAGTCCGGCATCGGAAAGTGCTCCAGCAAATCCTAGCCCGTGGGCAAGGCCGAAAACGGCCGTCACCGCGATTGAGCCGGTCAGCTTGTTTCGTGGCAACCCTGCCGCGCCGATCGCAAGTAGCGTTGCGCCGATCAATGCGACCGCACTTCGTACATGTTCACCGGCGACGGCTGCTAAAGCGGCGATCAACGTCATCCCAAGAACCGCTCGTCGTTGTTCGTACAGAAAGCGGGGCGCCGCGGCTTCGGCTGCCACAGCAATAATGCTGGCAGCGATCAAAACTTCGACCGGTCTGTCCGCGCTTTGAATCGTGCCGATTGCCGCCAGGCTGATGCTGGTTGCATGCCCGAGTGTGAATCCAGTGACCAGCAGCAATGCGTTGCGCAGCCCGCTTTGCGCAAGCAGTAAAGCGAGCACAAAGGCTACGTGATCGATTCCGAAGGCGACATGTTCCACGCCCAAGCGTGCATAGCCGAGCAGGGTTTCAAATAGGCCCTCGGCCGGGGCGTCTAATGCAAGCGTGACGGCGTCTGCTCCGACCAGGAACTCGCGGAGTGTGCCGTCGCGTAGTCGCATGCGAGCGACATGAATGTGAGAGCCGATCGAACCTGCAAACAACCCGATGCGGATCGCGCGTGGACGGCCGCTAGCGCAAGCCCATGCCTTGCTGACGATCAAACGTGATTCGGAATCCAGGTGCCCGCGCGAGACGCCGACTGCAGGGCAGGGGCCTTGCGCGTCAAACACCGCGACTGTGGCGTCGAGGTGGATCATCGCGGCACCGACGAGCTCTTGTAGCCCTTCGCCGAAGTCGCCTGCGGCCACGACCCTTGTCCATTCCCGTGCAGGGGCGGTCACGGTCACGACAATGTTGCCATTGTCGTGTTCCGTCCAAATGGAAGAGGAACGACTGCGTGTGTGTGCTTCGGCGCTGGTAACCATGGTTACCAGCGGCACCATGAAAAGCGCGGCCAGTGTCGCGATCACGGTCGCAGTCCGAGTACAGTCGCGACGCTTGACGTTGTTTTTCAATGTTGTTTTGGGCGCGCGAAGTCAGCCGCGACTGCGATCCAGGCCTGCGAGCGAAGGTCAAGAAGGTAACGATCGAGTGCGCTTTCGTCCCGTTTGCGGCGCCACAGCGCTTCCAGTTCGGAGCGAACGTCGGAGACTCCACGCGGAGACGTTACCTTGCGATCATGAACAACGACGATGTCGAAAGCGCTAGGTGCGGCAATCACAGCGCTGGCTTCGCCTATCGGTGTGGCTAGGGCCGCCTCGGCCAACGACGGGCTTGTGTGGGTGGCAAGCGTTGAAGGTTCGATCCAGCCGGGCGGCAGCGGGAAGTCGGGCTCGTCGCCGAAACGGTTGTGCACTTTGCTAAACGGCTCGCCAGCGACCAACGCCTGGCGAGCCTGTTCAGCTCGCTCGGCTGCCGCCGCTGGGTTGACTGGGTTGACTGGGTTGGCTGGGTTGCGAATGTGAATGCGTGACAACGATAGCCCGGTGGTGCGAATGAAGCGTGCCTTCTCGCGGATGAAAAGCTCTTCGAGTTGCGTATCGGTTGGCTCTTCGCCGGCCACATCTCCAACCACCGAATCAATCATCGCGCTAACCAGCGCCTTGCGCGCGGTCGAATCGCGACGTGCCATTCCAATGTCGATTGCGTGCGCGACGAGCAGTTCTTCGTCGACCATTCTCGCGAGCACGCGCTTGCGCAGGTCACCGAGTGTCTGACCGTCGTCGGCACGACGGTCAGCGGCCATCGCAACAACTGCTCTTTCCAATTCGGCACGGGTGATGGGTACAGAACCAACCACGGCGGCGATTTCGGCATCGACCGTTGGCATGCCAAAGCGTACGTCAACCAGTACAGATCCGGCCGCCAGAAACGCGCCAGCAATCATCGTGATCACGAGCAGGCGTGAAGCGGTGCCTCCAGTTGAGATTGACGATGGGCTGGGACCGGCGGCAGACGAGACGGTTGTTCTGCCAGCCACGACGTTTGGATCGCGACGATCTTTGTTGATCAAGGGGATGCGGCGTTCAGGGGGCGTCGTTATTGAGGGTATCGAGGGCCGCCAAGAATGTTTTGGGCTCGGGGCGAAAGCGGTAATTGTCGGTTTGATCGGCCATCAATATGCGGCCTTCTTCGTCTACCACGACTACGGTTGGCAGCACCGTGTCGGAATCGTAACCGAAGAGCTGAAGGCCGGTCGGTAGCCCGGCGATATGAGTGATGCCAAGACGGCGCGCTGCTTTGGACTCTGGGTCTGCGAAGAATCGCATAGAGACGTCGAATCTTTCGGCAAGGCCGGCGGTGTTGTCGTGCGGCTGCGGACTGACCAGAGCAATTTGCGCGCCTCGCTCGTCAATTTCGCGATAGCTCTCTGCGACTTCTCGAACCTGAGCCATGCACAGCGGACACCAATTGCCGCGAAAGAACAGGAAGATCGTCGGTTTCGTGATGATACTTTGTGACGCGATGGCGTCGCCTTCGATATCTTCAAGAACAAACCGTGGCAGTGTGTTGCCAACGGCCAGGATCGGATTCTCCATGCGCCCGAAACGCGAGTACCAAAAAACGTAGATGATAGTCCCGGATGCTGAAGCTAAGGCGTAGACCATGGCCAGCGGGGCCGGAGAGTAAAGCTGTCCAACCAGCGCGAGAACGGCGCCAGCCATGGCCGTTCCCCATACGGCCGGGAGATCCGGTGAAGTCCGGGCCGCCCCAGAGGTCATGGCCCAGGCCAAGAACACTTGAACTGCCCCGCCCGCCACCATCGAGCCGAGCCAGGCGGGGTGGAAGCCGAACTGTTCGAGCATTGCCGCCGAGTGCAACGTAATGAGCGCCGTCGCGGTGAGGAAGGGCCCGATGAATAGTGATTTTGCGGGCGTGCGAAGGCCGGGGCCGCTAATTGAGGGGGCTTTCTCGGCTGCTGAAGCGGAATCGTCCATGCAAGGGCTCCTGCGGGTGGGTACAACCCACGCGTAGGGGTCAGGTCTGAACGTTTTGCTATCGATCTGCAAGCGATGATCTGCAAGCGAAGTCGCATCGGCGTTCGATTCGCGCCAAATGACAAAGACGTTAGGGGGCATTGTTCGCGAGGCTCGGGGACGGAGCAACATTGTGGGAGCTTTTAGATGAATGAAGACAAGAATTTGGGTGTCGGTGGGCTCGCGCCGACCGCGACGGTCCAATCGGACGCCCCCTCGGTCAAGGCTTTTGCGCGGGAACACGAAGGCTCGGGCGACCCACGCTCGCGAGCCTTGGCGCTGTACTACGCTGTTCGCGACGGCATTCGCTACGATCCTTACACGGCGGAACTCACAGTACAGGAGATGGCAGCACCTCGGACCTTAGAAGTCGGTCGCGGCTGGTGTGTCCCCAAAGCGATTTTGTTGGCGGCCGTTTGCCGCGCCTCGGGCATTCCCGCTCGCTTGGGTTTTGCTGACGTTCGCAATCACCTCTCCACGGCGAATCTGCGCGAAAGCATGGGCACTGATATCTTCTACTGGCACGGCTATACGGCTATCGGTTTGGATGGCGAGTGGCTCAAGGCCACGCCCGCCTTCAATATCGGACTTTGCGAGAAGTTCGGGTTTCTACCACTGGACTTCAACGGGCGAGAGGACTCGATCTACCATCCGTTCGATTGCAGCGGCAGTCGTCACATGGAGTACGTGGCCTATCGGGGTGAGTTCGACGATGTCCCGCTCGACGACATGATTGAAACGTTTCGCCGCGAGTATCCGCGGGCGATATTGGAAGGCCGGAAAGCGGACTTCGATGCATTCGATGTAGAGGTAGAGCAAGAGACCGGCAACGGTCGGTCGGATGAAAGTCGATGAGTGCAACTCCCTGGAAGTGGACCATTGAAGAGGCTGCCGCACGCCTTCGTTGCGGCGATTTGGACGTCGTCGGTTTAACCGAGACGATGTTGGCGCGCATTGAAGACTTGGATGCGTCGTTGCACGCGTTCGAGACGGTTTGCGCCGACTCTGCGCGCGCCGAAGCGTCGAGGTTGGCAGCCGAACTAGCCCAGGGAAAGGACCGGGGCCCGCTGCACGGAATCCCGATTGGGATCAAGGATCTGTGTGACACGGCTGGCCTGCGTACGGCGGCCGGAACGCGAATTCTCGATGATCGCGTTCCTACCGAAGACGCCACCGTGGTCGCGCGCTTGCGCGAGGCGGGATGTGTGATGCTCGGAAAATTGAAAATGACCGAAGGCGCCTATGCGCTGCATCACCCGGACGTCGTGCCACCGGTGAACCCGTGGGCGAGTGATCGTTGGACGGGTATCTCTTCGAGCGGTTCGGGTGTCGCGACTGCCGCGGGGCTTTGCTTCGCCTCGCTTGGCACGGATACCGGCGGCAGCATTCGGTTCCCTTCGGCGGCCAACGGCGTGGTTGGAATTAAACCAACGTGGGGGCGTGTCTCGCGGGCCGGGGTTTTTCCGCTCGCCGATTCGCTTGATCATGTCGGCCCTATGGCGCGCAGCGTTCGCGATGCCGCTACGGTGCTATCGGTCATCGCCGGCCATGATGACCGCGACCCCACCAGTTTATCGGTACCCGTCCCCGATTATTTTGTTGGGCTTGAGCGGGGAGTGGGCGGGGTGCGTTTGGGGGTTGATCGAGCGTGGATGGCGCAGGGCATGGAGCCTGAGATTATCGCGATGATTGAGGAGGCGGCCAAAGCTCTTGAGGGTGACGGCGCAGACCTGCGAGAAATCGTGATGCCCGCGACTCGGGACCTCTCGTTTGGTTGGGCGGTGACCTGTGCGGCCGAAGTCGCCATTGCCCACGAAGAATTCTACCCGGCACGCGCCGAAGAGTACGGGCCGGCGTTGGCGGGACTGATTGATACCGGGCGAGCCCTGGACGGGCTTGAATATGCCCGGATGCATCAGGCTCGACTTGAGTTCAGCGGAGGGCTGGCCGCACTTTTCGAGACCGTCGATGTGGTCTTGTGTCCGGCGATTGGCACCTTGCTCCCTGACGCGGCAGGCCTGGATCTGGCCGGCGATGTCGATGCGCTTGAGGGGGCGATGCGCTTCACCGCACCCTTCGACTACTCGGGGAGCCCAACAATCACGCTCCCCTGCGGACGGACTGCGGATGGCCTACCCGTGGGGCTGCAGTTGATCGGCCGTCACACCGAAGAAGCGCTGCTGTGCCGGGTCGCGTGGGCTTACGAGCGCCTGCGTGGCGAGGCGTCGATGGGCTGGCCACCGTTGGCGAGCTGAAACCGGACGCTTAAGCGCGTAGGTCGCTACCCCCCCCCCCTAAATCTAGTCGGTGCGCAGAGCGTTTTTTTGTTCGTAATAAGGACTTTTTTTGGACAGCTTGACGCAAGGTTGTCGGTGGCGGGAAGTAGGAGTTTGAGCGTCGCGACTTCTTCGTCTTGCGCTGTAAGTGTCTGTTTTTGCAATTAATAATTCCGGAATTAACGTTAGGGTAGGGCTGGAACGTGTGGCCGAAACTACTTCGACATAGGCAATCGACGCGACTTTCTGATCCCAAATTTCATGGGTGCGGCACTTTTCCCGCGTTGCGGATCGTCGGCCAATACACGTATTAAGTACGTCATAAGCACGGCGGCAACGGTTCGCGGCCGCACCTCAGAGACCAACGCGCCAATGGCGCCGGACGGATCGGCTGGGGGGCAAACACGAACCACCGAGCCTCGCTACACAAGCGAGGAACGATTTTAAAAGACCCGGTACTTCCCAAATACCGTTCCCAGCAAAAGGGCGACCCCAAAAGGGCCGCCCTTTTGTTATTCGGGGACGGGTACCTATTAACGCGAAGCGTTAATAGGTACCCGTCCCCGTTTTCCAATCGGCGATGGCTTGGCCGATTTCGTTGGGGGAGTCTTCTTGGATGAAGTGGCTCCCTTTGACCGTGACTTCGGTCTGGTTCGGCCAGCTACGGCAAAACTCACGCATCGGCCCGGTCAGAATCGCTCCGGGGTCGGCATTGATAAAGAGTTTTGGAACGTCTGACTGCGCCAACCACTGTCCGTAGGCGCCAACGATGGCGACTACATCTTCGGGTTCGCCAGCAAGCGGGATCTGCCGAGGCCAGGTTAACGTCGGTCGGCGGCCTTCCCCCTTTTCGGCAAAGGGGCGGCGGTAGACGGCCATTTCCGGTTCGGTGAGTCCGCGCAGGATTGAGCCGGGCAAAACGTTCTCGATGAAGACGTTGTTCTCGAGAATCATCTCTTCGCCAGCGGGTGACCGGAACGCCTGAAAAATATCGCGCGCCGCGCCAGGCCAGATTTCCCAGTCCATCGGCATCACCACGCCTTCCATGTACGCGATGCCAGCGATGCGATCCTGATGGCGATGCGCCCAATAAAACCCAAGAGCCGAACCCCAATCGTGGATCACGAAGGTGATTTTGCCGGTGGGCACGACCTTGTCGAGAAACGCGTCGAGGTAGCGCACGTGTTCCACGAAGCGGTACCGGTCGGCCCCGCTTTCGGGGAGCTTCGCAGAGTCACCCATGCCGATGAGGTCGGGCGCGATGCATCGGCCCTTTCCTTCGAGGTGGGGAATGACGTTGCGCCATAGATACGAAGAGGTGGGGTTGCCGTGTAGGAACACGATCGGATCGCCGGAGCCGGACTCGACATAGGCCATGTCGAGTCCGTCAACTTCGACGGTCTTTTTCTCGTAGCGTTCGTCCGGTGAAATTGGCATTGGGTTGTCTCCTATTCCCTGCGGGTTACGAATATCGCGGTCAGCTTCCCTTAAAGGTTGGCTTGCGCTTATCGAGGAAGGCCTGCACGCCGTCGCGTCCATCACTGGTCGCGGCCATCGCGGCGATTCCGCGCGCTTCGGCTTCCATCTGCGTTTCAAGCGATTCCTGAAGGCTACCGGCAAGCAAACGCTTTACGGTTCCATAGGCTTTAGTCGGACCTTCGGCGAGGCAGCGGGCTATTCCTTGGGCCGTCGTGGCCAACTCGTCGTTCGGTACCGTTCGCGTAACCAAGCCCCAATCGGCGGCTTCGGTCGCCGTCAGCACTCGATTGGTGAGCATGAGCTCCGCAGTGCGACGCGTGCCGATAATACGTGGCAGAAACCACGATGAACTACCGTCGGGTGACAAGCCGATGCCGGTGTAGGCCATCGTGAATTTCGCTGACTCTGCAGCCAAAACGATGTCGCCTGCCATCGCCAGCGAGAATCCTGCGCCAGCGGCGGTTCCGGATACGGCAACAATCACCGGTGCATCGCCGCGCATCAGGCGAGAGATGGCCGCGTGCAAATCGGTGGTCAGGCGCTTGAGCAGTGACGGCAGCTCGTCGAGCGAAGCTCCAAACGAAACCACGTCGCCGCCCGCACAGAACAACTTGCCCTCCGCAGTGATGAGGACGGCACGGATCTGTGGATCCTCGTCACAGCGAATCGCCGCGTCGGCGAGTTCGGCCGCCGTGGTCAGGTCGATTGCATTTGCGGCTTTGGGGCGGGCTAGGGTCAGGCGGGCGAGCCCGTTGTCGATCTCTAAACGAATGTTGCTGTAGTCCATGCCGACGAGCTAGCCAGCGTGTCGATGCCGGTGCAAGTGCGCGCTCTTGTTGAAGGCCAGCGTCTTGCGGGGTATCTACGGTCGTGCCTTCTGCCCGCCTTGCCCTGCCCCTGTTTGGGCTCTTGTTGATGTGTCTCTTGATGAGTCTGGCCCCGGATCGTGTGCATGCCGCCGCGAACGCCGCTCGGAATGGCGACGGAATCGAGCTCGGGTCGCAGGCTCTGCTAGCTCCGACTCTTCCCGAAACGCGCGCAGCGATTGATCGCCTTGAGGCCTTGGCGCGCTCAGCCGATGCGACAGCGTTGGCATTGTTTCGGGTCCACAATCGGTTTGGAGAGTTGCGTTCTCGTGGCACAGGTCGCCCGAGCTGCAGCGACGCGTGGTTGGTCGACCTCTCGTCGCGCGCACGGCTACTGGGCGGTGCCTTTCGCGATCACGCGCAGAGCGCGCGTGCCCAAGCGCAACGCACCCAGCGTTTAATGACGGCGCCCACCGTCCAGCCGCTGGTTGACGCCGGAACACATTTTCGCGCCGTACAGCTCTTTGCACGTATCGACGTGCTGGAACGTCGATACCTGGAAGCATCGGTGTGGCATCGAGCCTATGTCGAGTCGGTGGCAAAGACCTGTACGACTCGGCTGGTTCCTGCGCGAGGCATCGCCGGTGTCCGCTTGCCGCGCGCGGATCAGGATTGGGAGCCGCCCGCCGTAGAGCCGCCTGCTCAGGAGCGTTCGACTGTCTCGGGCGAAGATGCGGACGAGGGCGACGCTGAGGCCGGCGACGCAACGGTTGAAGACACGGGCGCGACGGCTGGCCAAGAAGCCGAAGAATCTGCTGCTGAAAGTGCCCCTGAAAGTGAAGCGACGGTCGAACCTTCTGAAGACACCGACGTCCCAACAACCATCCCGCCACCGGCCCGCTCTTCGCAAGAGTCGCCGCTTCTGGAACTTGGCGCGATTGAGACTGGCCCCATCGCTGTTCTCGCTGTTGGCGGAGGGCTGTTGTGTCCCGCAGGGATTCGGGCTGACGGAGTCGTGGTTCTTGACGAAACTCGAGGGTGCTGGGCGCCACTTCGTTGTGACTGCGAACCGGAGCCTTTATTGCCGGCCGCAGTGTTGGGCCGTGTCGACCTGCCTGTGGCTCCTGACGAAGATGCGACCAGCGGTGCCACATCCGGCGCCGGTTGATCGCTGGCTCTTATTCTTTGTGTCCGAGTTTTTTGTGGCCGCCTAGCGATGCGTACAACGCCGGGTCAGCCAATCTCAAATCTTTGCGCGTTTTGGCGAGTCGATGTTCGTCTCCAAGCGCTTCCAGCGCGCGGATCCTTACGGCCAGCAGCTCAGGCATCCATGGGTCTCGGCGCAACAGGCGATCGGTTAGCTGCAGCGCTTCCTTCGGGGCACTGGTGACAAGCATGCGGGCCGCGACCAGCGTCTCTTCCGGGTTTCCCGACGCGGCGAGCACCGCTGGATCGGGGTCTTGGTTCGAATCCATGCCCGCTCGCGTTCGGATGCGGCGCGCGAGTTCGGCGAATCCCATGTTAGCGGCGTCTTGGGCCGCTTCTTCGTAACGCCCCAACTCGTTGCCAATCGCAATAGCGAGTTCTCTGGCTTCGGCCCCGGCGCCGCGGTCCTCTAGGTCGCGAAGCAATGCCAATGCTTCGGCGTTGCGACCAAGGCGCAATCGGTACGCGACCTGACGGCGCAATGGCTCGGGATCTTTCGAAGAAACTGCGGCCCATTTCCTGAGTAAATCCTCGTAGTCATCACCCGGCCCGATGGCTTCAGCGATGGCGACGTTGAGTTCGGCAGCGGCGGCTGTCTCCCTAAACGGTTCGGGTAGCGCGGCGAGCATATCTAATGCAGTCGTAGGCGCGCCGTTTTCCAAGTACGCGCGTGTTCGCGGAATCGCATAACGTGCATCGAGTGGGCTCGTTTCGGCGACAGCGTCCCATGCTCCCCGCGCGTTTTCCCATCGGTTCATGCGCGTCAGAATTCGAGCCCTCGCAGCGTATAGCCCGCTACGATGCACGCCTTCGTCGAACGCTCGATCCAACGTGTCCAAGGCTTGGCGGGGCTTGTCGCGGGCCACCGATTCTCGGGCCCGCACCCAATGCGCCAGGCCCATGGTTGGATCGACCATGACGGCGCGCTCCGACGGGTCTGCGGTGCGATGCCCCCAAAGCTTGGGGGCGACCGGCTCCATAAAGCCGTAGAGTTTGGCCGCGGCGCGACCTGCCAAAAGAGCGGCATAGCCATCTTCTGATACCGGCTGGTGCCATGTTTCGACCAACCCATCGGCGACCTCGACGCCAATCGCCTCGGCGATCGCGATGACAACATTGGCGACCGCTGGCCCCGGCGCCGTGCGCAAGGCTTCGCCGTGTCCACCCACACAACTGCCCGGTTGCGGGCACAGTTTGGCGAAGAGCTTGATGCGGTCGTCGTCGAGGTACTCGATCTCAAGCGACAGATGCCATTCCGTTGAGCCAGCCATCAGGGCATCTTCCAGGCCCAACGTCGGGGCCTTTCCTGCGATCTCCGGGACGACTCTGGGCAGGTCGACAAGGCTGGCTTCGAGCGTTGCCACGACCAGCCCGGCAGTCTCTCCGCTCCACCGATGCTCGCTTCGGTGGACGGGTGCATCTACGAGAATGCGAACCAGCGGCGGGTACAGGGTTGGATCAGCAAGAGCTTCGGCTTGCTCGTCGACTGCAGGGGGCGCGGACATACACGCGCTCATTGCTATACTCACCGCCATGGCTGGGCAGATCATGCGCAAGAGGCTTCGAAAACTCGTCGTGGTCGGCCTGATGGTCGTCGTTTTTGGCACTGTGGGTGGAGGCATGGCGTATCGCTGGCTCGCCGAAAACGTGTTCGCGGCGCTGCCCGAAGATCTTGGTCGCCTGCGAGACTACAGACCTCCTTCCAATTGCACCATCTACGACGCAGACGAAACCCCGATCGATCGATTCTACGTTGAGCGTCGGGTGTGGGTTCCTGTGGATTCGCTCCCGGAACACGTCTGGCGTGCCTTCGTTGCCGCTGAAGACCGGCGCTTCTTCGACCACCGGGGTGTCGATTTTCTGTCGATCATCCGTGCGTTCCTGAGCAATGTGCAGGGCGGGGAGATTTCCCAGGGCGGCTCGACCATTACGCAGCAGATCGTCAAAAATCTGGTCGTGGGCAGCGAGCGCAGCTATACGCGCAAGTTGCGCGAGGCGGTATTGGCTACCCGGCTGGAGCGTGAGCTGTCCAAGAAAGAGGTCCTCGAACTCTACATTAACTACGTCTACCTGGGTTCGGGGAACTACGGGATTGAAGCGGCGGCGACCAACTATTTTGGGATCTCGGCCGCAGCACTCGATCTGGGGCAGGCTGCATTGCTGGCGGGCTTGGTACCAGCGCCGTCACGCTTTGATCCCCACCGTCATCCCGAGGCCGCCAAACAGCGTCAGCGATTGGTCCTGGGTCGCATGTTGGCAGAAGGGTACGTCGGGCCGACCGAAGCAGCGGAGTTCGCGAAACGTGCGCTGGTCCTGTCATACGGCGAAGCCATCGGCAGCGACATCGGCCTTGGTTACATCACAGAAGTCCGACGCGAAATTCGCCGTCTCTTCGGTGCCAGCATGGCGTTTGCTCATGGCTTTCACGTCCACACCGCATTGGACTCCGGTGTTCAGCGGCTGGCTGAAGAAGCCTTGCGCGATGCTTTGAGGGCAGGGGACGAACGCAACGGGCGTGCTGGTGTCTTGCGCTCTATTGCCAGTAAGGACCACGAGCTGTTCCTGGAACGCGCGCGCGGACTATTGCGAAACCGAGCGGGCGAAGTTCTGCGCCCCGCAGTCGGCAATTGTTTCGAGGCGATGGTCGGCCGTGGTGGCCTTGGTGACATGAAGGCGGGCGAATGGGTTTTTGGTCTCCCCCAAGACCAGGACGACATCATGGTGCGCGCGGACAAAGGCAGGCAGCGCCCGCTGGCCTCGGTTGCCAAACCGGGCGATGTGCTGCGGGTTTGCGCGACGGGTGAAGACGATGTTCGCCTGGATGATCGGCCCTGGGCTGAAGGGGCCGTGGTCGTGGTGGAGAATTCGACCGGACGTATTCCAGCACTGGTTGGTGGCTACGACGACCGCCTCGAAGGATTCGTTCGCGCCACGCAAGCGCGGCGTCAGCCGGGCAGCAGTTTCAAACCCTATGTTTACGCGACAGCGTTGTTGAGCGGGCGCACGCAACTATCGCGTGTCACCGACGGCCCGATTTCGCTTCCCGGTGGAAATGGAAAAATCTGGAGCCCTCGAAACTTTGGCGGCCGTTACGCCGGGCGCGTAACGATGCGCTACGCGATGTCGCGCAGCCTCAACACGGTTTCGGTGCGCCTTGCGATGCAGCTTGGCCCGGCGCGTATCGTGGAGACGGCGCACAAGATGGGTGTGGCCAGTCCGCTTCGCGCCGACCTGCCGATTGCGTTGGGGTCCAGTGAAGTCACGCCCATCGATCAAGCCATGGCCTATTCCACGATTGCCCGCATGGGCGTGCCTACGCAGGCCGTGTTGATCGATCACATCCGCGATTCTACGGGGCGTGTGGTGGGTCGAGCAGGGGAAGATGTGATCGTAGGTGACGAGGTCATTGGACGCTTGCCCGGTGGTCCACTACCGCGTGCGATCCCGGCAGGGGTTGCCTATGAACTCGCCGATATGATGCGCGAGGTTGTTCGTGCCGGAACCGCCCGGCGCGCATGGGATGAACGATTCGATCGCGCTGGGAAAACGGGAACCACCAACGACTTCATCGATGCTTGGTTCGTCGGATTTACTCCTCGCTACACGGTCGCGGTATGGGTTGGATCCGATGGCAATAAGTCACTCGGTGACAAGGAAACCGGTGGACGTGCGGCGTTGCCAGCCTGGAAGAAGATCATCGATTCGTTGCCGCACACGCCAGGCGAACGCTTCGTGGTGCCTGAGGAAGCGGTGTTGGTATCAGTCGAAGGAGAGTGGTTGGGCTTTCCGCGCGGCGAAGTGCCAGCCGGGTATTTGGCTGCGCGTAGTCCCGGTCGTGCGCCTTTGCCAAGCTTTCCAGGCGCGCCCGAAATGTAGTCGCGTTTGAGCGCGAGTTGAGAACGGTTGACCGGGTTAATGCTTCGGTAAGGACAGAGCCCAATAGATGCCGAACGCGGCGTGCACCGCAACAATCGCCCAGTATACACGCTGGTAATCGGGCTTTTGCGTCTTGTGGCGTAACGCGAGCTGGGCAACCAGCGCACCGGGCCAACCACCCAACGCTTCCATGACATGGAGCGAAGTCTCGGTGATGCGCCAACGGTTCGTTTCGGCTCGGCGCTTGTCTACGTAGTAAAACGCGTAGGTCAGAATACTCATTCCCAGGTAGGCGCCGAAGATCGGTCCGAACGGGACGATTCCCCAGATCCAAGCCAGAAACACCGCGATCGCGACCAGCGCGAACGCGGTGGCGAAGTAACTTGGTTTCGGCCGCTGTCGCGCGGCACTGCGCACCGTGGTGGCACGTGGTCGGCGTGCGTTCTCGTCGATTGTGTAAAGCACCGGCTCGCTCTCGTTCGGGCGACGGCCATCAGAAATCTCGAACGCGGAAATATGAGCGAACACATCGGGGCCACCGCCGTCGGGCTGGATGAAACCGAAGCCACGGTCGTCGTTCCACTTGCGTATGGTGCCTTTCTTTAATTCGCTCATTCGGTTCGGTTCGGTTCGGTCTCGGTTCGGTCTCGGTTCGCGACAGGCGACTCTAACAGCGCCAACCACGGATGCGAGCTTGCCGCGCTGACACGTTGACGGTGTGGAGCGGAATTCGCGTGGCATTCGGGCTATGAACTTCGATGATGGAAGCAATATGGGCAGCGATCGCCACCGTGATCGCCACCGTGATCGCCACCGTGTGCGCCACCGTGGGCGCCACCGTGGGCGCCACCGTGGGCGCCACCGTGTGGACAGCGTTCGGGGTTGTGGCTTTGGCCATCATTTGCGCTGTGGCGCTGGTGTCGATCGTTTTCGGGTTACCCGGAACGGTGGTGATCGCAGTGTCCGGTCTAGCCTACGCTTGGTTCGGGTCGTTCGAACGGGTCTCCCTGTTCACGGCCTTCGCCGTTGTCGCGCTGGCTGTGGTGGCGGAAGTCTTGGAGCTGGCGATCGGAGCGCGGGTGGCCGGCGGCGGTCGGCCTTCGGCGAAGCTGACGTTGGCCATCATTGTGGGTGGCTTTGTCGGCGGTATCCTCGGAACTCCCTTCTTGATCGGTCTCGGCTCGCTGGTTGGAGCGATGGTTGGTGCGTTTGCAGGCGCGGCCTTGGTTACCGCAGGGCAGGGCGGAGGCTTGGCGGGTTCATTGGCAATCGGTAAGGCGGCCGCCAAAGGGCGCTTTCTCGGTTTTGTGGCAAAGGGAACCCTGGGCCTGGTCATGACCTTGGTGCTGTTGGCGGCTGCAGTGGACTAGGCGGGGCAGGGCGCGACAAGGGACGGCAAGCTGCGATGGGTTGCTACGATGGGCTGCTGCGCGTGCGCGCGAACCGTGTCCACGTTACGGTCCCACGCGTGGAGATCACAAGAAACCCAACTCGAGCCGTAAAGATCGGCACCGCTGTTGTCGGAGACGGAAATCCGATCGCCGTCCAGAGCATGTGTGCCACTAAGACGAACGACGTCGAGGCGACCGCTGCTCAAACCAATGCCCTGTACGCTGGTGGCGCCGATGTCGTGCGTATCGCGGTGGACAGCCGCCGCGAAGCGAATTCGCTCGAAGGGATTCGCGCTCTGACCGAAGCGAATCTTTCGGTCGATTTGCAGGAAAACTATCGGCTGGTTGCCCATGTTGCCCCGCATGTCGACAAGATTCGCTACAACCCCGGACACCTGTACCACCACGAGACTTCCAAGCCTTGGCAAGACAAGGTCCGCTACATCGCCGAGATGGCGGCGCTTCACGACTGCGCGATTCGGGTCGGGGTCAACTGTGGTTCGGTTGATCCGGCGAAGGCCGAGAAGTTCGAGCCCGGCGATTCGATATCACCGATGCTCGAGAGTGCCTTTGATCACTGCGAGTTTCTCGATTCGATCGGTTTTACGCGCTATGTGGTTTCGCTCAAAGATTCTGACCCCGCCAATGTCGTTGCCGTCAACCAGCGCTTCGCTGAGCAACGGCCGGATGTTCCGCTACACCTTGGCGTAACCGAAGCGGGGATGCCGCCCGAAGGAATCATCAAAACTCGCATTGCCTTCGAGCAATTGATCAGCCGCGGGATTGGCGACACGATTCGGGTTTCGCTGACCTTACCCAACCCGCGCAAACCGGAAGAAATCGCTGCAGGCCGGGAAATTCTAGCCGATATCGCTGCCGGCCGTGTTCGTTCGGTCGTGGATTACGGCCTGCACGGGATCAACATTATTTCCTGCCCGTCGTGTTCGCGGGTGGAAAACGATGCCTTCATCGATCTCGCACAAGACGTTCGCGCAATGACCGCCTACGCCAAAGATCACAAGATCACTATCGCGGTAATGGGATGTCGTGTGAACGGGCCGGGTGAAACCGACGATGCTGATCTCGGCCTTTGGTGCGCACCAACATTTGTGAATTTAAAGCGTGGCGAAGAACAGATCGGTATGTTCGGCTACGACGAGATCATCCCCAAACTAAAAGACGAACTCGATCGTTTGATCGCCGAACGCGCTTAACCGTTTTCGCTCAGCAAGCTCAGCCATTACTTAGCGGTTACTTAGCGGTTGCCCAGTTCGCGTTGAATGGCCTGTCCGGTTTCGGCCAGGCGGGCGACGAACTTTTGCACCGGCTCGCGAACGCCGAACCCCTGTCGTGTTACCAGCTTGACCGGCAGCGCTTGGATGCGCGCCGCTTGGGTGTCCATGGTGTCGGTGAGCTCGCGTAACGAAAGTGCGGGCGCCAAGCCGACGCCGACTCCAGCCTCAACATAAGCCAGAAGAAGCGAAACGCTGGGCACGTCGATCGTGGAAACCGGTCGAATCCCGTGCTGCGCGAGATATTCGTCAAGAAGACGCCGCCCTACGCTTCGTGGAGCCAGGCGTAGCAAAGGCTGTGTGGCCAGACGGGACTCGATGTCGCCGCCGCTGCCGCTTTCGTCGCGTGGTGCCACCCATAGCAGTGGTTGCCGGAACAGTTCGCGCTCGACGAGATTCGGATGGGTGTCAGGGGACGTCACGATCGCTAAGTCGACTTCTCCCCGTTCCAGCAACCGAACCGACTCCGCTGAATGAGCGGTAATGATCTCGAAGCGCAACGGGAGCTCTTCGGCGGCGACTTCTCGCATGACCGGGGCCAGCAGGTCTTTGCCGAGATAGTCCGACACGGCCAGACGAAGTCTGACAGGTGCCGTTTCCCCCAACTCGGCGAGTAAGCCCAAAACACTCTCCGCCTCATCGAACAGGCGGGTTGCCGGCGCCACGAGTGCTTCGCCAGCGGCCGACAAGCGAACACCTCGGCCCGAGCGCTCGAACAGCGCGACGCCGAAGTGGCTTTCGACCCGTCGAATCTGCTGGCTTACGGCTGATGGGGTCTTGCTCAGGGCGTCGGCCGCAGCGGCAACCGAGCCACGCCGGGCCACGGTCAGGACGTCATAGAGCGGCGACAAGAATGTGGCATCAATCATTAAGCTTAGCTAAGCATATCCGTCAGAATATTTCACTATACTAAATGTTTTAATTTTGAGACTCTCTAGGGATGGGAAAATCTTTGTTTCAGAAGGTGTGGGATTGTCACACCGTTCGCACGTTGCCAAGTGGCAACGCTCAACTGTTTATCGGGGCTCACCTCATCCATGAAGTCACCAGCCCCCAGGCCTTCGGGATGCTGCGCGACCTTGAACTGTCGGTGGTTCGCCCCGACCGCACCTACGCGACCGTCGATCACATCATTCCGACTGACACGCGCGCGCGTCCTTACGCCGATACGTTGGCCGAAGGGATGATCGCAGCGTTGGAGAATGCCTGCGAAGAGTTTGGTATCGCCTATTACGGACCCTCGACCGGTCGGCAGGGCATCGTGCACGTAATCGGTCCGGAACTGGGAATCACACAACCGGGCACCACGATCGCTTGCGGTGATTCGCACACGTCCACTCACGGTGCGTTCGGAGCCATTGCGTTTGGGATTGGGACAACGCAGGTGCGCGACGTTCTGGCCACGCAGACGTTGTCACTTGCGCCACTAAAGGTGCGACGGATCGAAGTCAACGGAGAGCTTGGTCCGGGCGTGTACGCGAAAGACATCATTCTGCACATCATTCGTCGGTTGGGCGTGAACGGTGGAACGGGCTTTGCGTACGAATACGCGGGCACGACGATCGAAGCGCTGTCGATGGAAGAGCGAATGACAGTTTGCAACATGTCGATCGAAGGCGGCGCGCGTGTTGGTTACATCGGACCCGATGAGAAGACTTACGAGTATCTCAAGGGACGCGAGTTGTCTCCGACAGGCCCGGCCTGGGATCGTGCCGTGGAGTACTGGAGCAGCATCGGCAGCGACGCTGATGCGATCTACGATGACGTCGTCGTTATCGATGCCGCCGAAATCCCCCCGACCGTGACCTGGGGCATCAACCCGTCGCAGGCCATCGGGGTCAACGAAAACGTCCCGTCCGAAGACACGGTCACCGAAGCGCACGAAAAGCGCTCAATTCGTGAGGCTTTGGACTACATGGGCCTGGAAGGCGGCGCGCCTTTGGCAGGCACCAAAGTCGATGTTTGTTTCATTGGAAGCTGCACCAACGGGCGGCTGTCGGATTTCCGCGAGGTGGCTGAAAAGCTGCGCGGGTTCAAAGTTGCCGCCGGTGTTCGTGCCCTCGCGGTCCCCGGTTCGCAGGAAGTAGACAAGGCCGCCCGTGCCGAAGGCCTTCACAAGGTCTTTGAGGACGCTGGTTTCCAATGGCGCGAAGCAGGCTGCTCGATGTGTTTGGCAATGAACCCCGACAAGTTGATCGGCAACGAACTCTGCGCTTCGTCGTCCAATCGCAACTTCAAAGGACGTCAGGGGTCGCCGACCGGTCGAACGGTTTTAATGAGCCCAGTTATGGTTGCTGCCGCCGCCGTTGAAGGCTGCATCGCCGACGCACGCAAAGTTTTTGCTCGCTGAGCGAGCTTAGGAGTTACAACGATGGCACTCGAGAACATTACCAAGGTTAGTGGCCGCGCGGTTTACGTCGCGGGCGACGATGTTGACACTGACCGTATTATTCCTGCTCGCTTCATGAAGTGCGTCACCTTTGACGGACTCGGCGAGTATCTTTTTTACGACGTGCGTTTCAGTGAGGACGGTTCCGAAACCAAAGCGCACAATCTTAACGATCCGCGCTACGCTGAAGCGTCTATCTTGATCGCGGGGCGAAATTTTGGATGTGGCTCGTCGCGCGAACACGCGCCTCAGGCTCTTGCGAAAGCAGGATTCCGAGCTGTGATCGCCGAAGGGTTCGCTGAGATATTTTTCGGCAACTCGACCACGCTCGGGATGCCGTGCGCGACCGTGTCCAACGCGGATCGTGAGCGGCTGGTTGCTCTGGTTGAGGCCGATCCGACCGTCGAAATCACGATCAATGTCGAAGAGGGCGAAATTGTCGCCGCTGGGGAACGCTTCCCGCTGTCGATCAAGGCAGCCGCCCGGCAGGCGCTGGTGTCTGGGCAATGGGATCCCATTGCCCAGCTGCTTGAGGGCAAAGCGGACGTCGAGCGAGTGGCGCGTGAGCTTCCCTATGTAGACGGCTTTCCCGGCTGACCAACCTGAACCAATCTGAACCAACCTGAAGAATCCTGAAGAAGGGTCTCCCGCTTAGGGCCGGTGGCGTGGTTTTCGCGCTACCGGCCGGGCGGTCGCCTCGCGCAGGCTGTTATTAGACAACGATGCGACGCAGATAAGTGCCCGGCATCCGGCGTTGTCCTGTCAGCATCGCCGTTTAGAAATTGCGGGCGGATTTTCTATAAGGGCCCAACGAGGTCCGCTCGACTATGAACAGGTTAAAACTCCTTCTTTCTTCTGGCATCGGTCGCAAGATGCTCATGGCATTCACCGGCCTGGCGCTGATCGGTTTCCTGGTCACGCATTTGTCGGCGAACATGTTGATCCTCTTCTCCAAAGAAGCCTTCAACGAATACGGCCATGCGCTGACGTCCAACCCGTTGATCTACATCGCCGAGTTCGGGCTGCTAGCAATTTTTGTCGGTCACTTTATCACCGGGTTCATCGTTGAACGGGGCAACCGCAAGGCGCGCCCCATTGCATACGAAGAAGCGAACGGGGCAGGCGGGCCGTCGAGCAAATCGTTGGCGTCGTCAACGATGATTCTTACCGGCATCGTGCTGCTGATCTTCGTGCCGTTGCATATTTGGACCTTCAAATTCGGTGCCTGGTATGTGGTTGAAGGGCACGAACATGTTCGCGACCTACACCGACTGGTCATCGAGATCTTTCAGAGTCCCGCTTACGTGATCGCTTATGTCGCAGCGCTGGCGCTGATGGGCTACCACGCATGGCACGGTTTCGGCAGTGCCTTCGAGTCGCTCGGGGCTTCTCATTCCAAGGCGTTTCGGCGCTTCGGCAATCTCTTTGCCGTCGTACTCGCTGGCGGCTTCATCATCATCCCGATCGTGATCATCCTCGGGGGAGGCGCCCAATGATTCTTGACGGCAAGGTTCCTTCCGGTCCTATTGAGACCAAGTGGTCGCATCACCAACGGCATATGGAGTTGGTGAACCCGTCCAATCGTCGCAAACACACGGTTATCGTTGTGGGTACTGGCTTGGCCGGTGCTTCGGCCGCGGCCAGCCTGGGCGAGATGGGCTACAACGTGCAAGCGTTTACCATCCTGGATTCGCCGCGCCGGTCGCACAGCATCGCGGCCCAGGGCGGCATCAACGCGGCCAAGAACTACAAGAACGACGGAGACTCGGTCTACCGCCTGTTTTACGACACCATCAAGGGCGGCGACTACCGCGCTCGCGAGGGCAACGTTCACCGCTTGGCCGAGGCCAGCGTCAGCATCATCGACCAGTGCGTGGCTCAGGGTGTTCCGTTTGCCCGTGAGTATGGCGGCATGCTCGACAACCGTTCGTTCGGTGGTGCGCAGGTCTCGCGAACTTTTTACGCGCGTGGCCAAACCGGACAGCAGCTGCTGCTCGGTGCCTACTCGGCGATGATGCGTCAGGTTGACGCCGGTACCGTGAAGCTCTTCACGCGAAGAGAGATGCTGGACCTGGTCATGATTGACGGTCATGCCCGCGGCATCGTCGTTCGCAACTTGGTGACCGGCGCTTTCGAACGCTACGCGGCCGACGCGGTGCTTTTGTGTACCGGTGGCTACAGCAACGCCTACTACCTCTCGACCAACGCCGGCAATTCTAACGTTACCGCAGCCTGGCGTTGTGCTCGGCGTGGTGCGCTTTTTGCGAATCCGAGTTTCGTGCAGGTTCATCCGACCTGCATTCCCGAGTCTGGCGATCATCAGCGCAAACTCACGCTCATGTCGGAGAGTCTGCGCAACGACGGACGTGTTTGGGTGCCCAAAGCAGCCGGTGATACGCGAGCCCCGCACCAGATCGCTGAAGGCGATCGCGATTACTTCTTGGAACGTCGTTATCCGGCCTTCGGAAATCTGGTTCCTCGTGACGTCGCCTCTCGCAACGCCAAAGTCGTCTGCGATGAGGGCAAGGGTGTCGGTTCAACCGGACGTGCTGTTTACCTGGATTTCGCCAACGCGGTTGAACGGCTGGGCGAAAAGGCGATTGCCGATCGCTACGGCAACCTCTTCCAGATGTACGAACACATCTCGGGCGAAAGCCCCTGGAAGCAGCCGATGAAGATCTACCCTGCGGTCCACTACACGATGGGCGGCCTGTGGGTTGATTATCACTTGATGACCAACCTTCCCGGCCTGTTCGCATTGGGCGAGTCGAATTTCTCAGACCATGGTGCCAATCGTCTTGGTGCCAGTGCGTTGATGCAGGGCTTGGCCGACGGTTACTTCGTCGTGCCATCGACCTTGGCGAATTACATCGCTGGCGAGCGGCTTGGGGCGGTGTCTACCGACCACGAAGCGTTCGCCGAAGCGGAAGCGGCCGTTACCGAGCGCATCAACACGCTGATTTACGCCAACGGTAACAAGACGGTTAACGAGTTTCATCGAGATCTCGGACGTACCCTTTGGGACAACGTTGGCATGGCACGCAACAAGGCGGGGTTGGAAACAGCTCTGGGCAAAGTTCGTGAACTGCGCGACGAGTACCAACAAAATGTTAAGGTTACCGGCAGCGACAACGAGCTCAACAAGCAGCTCGAGTTCGCGCTTCGTGTCGACGACTACATGGAGTTTTCGGAGATGCTGGTGCTGGATGCGTTGGATCGCGATGAGTCCTGCGGTTGTCATTTCCGCGAAGAGCACGCCACGGAAGAGGGAGAGTGTCTGCGCAACGATGCCGACTACTCCTATGTGGCAGCTTGGGAGTTTAAGGGGCGCTATAAGCAGCCCGCGCTGCATAAAGAGCCGCTTGAATTCAAATCCGTTGACGTCAAGCAACGCAGCTACAAGTAGGCGAGGGAGCGACTGAGATGTCTGGAAAGACCCTAAAGCTTCGAGTTTGGCGCCAGAAAGATGCTCGCGATTCGGGCAAGCTGGTGAACTATAAGATTACGGACGTAATCGACGAGATGTCCTTCCTCGAGATGCTCGACGTCCTCAACGAAAAGTTGATAATGAAGGGCAAGTCGGCCGTCGAATTCGACTACGACTGTCGCGAAGGGATCTGTGGGTCGTGCGCACTGACTGTCAACGGTGTCGCCCACGGGCCGGGCACGGGTAAAACTACCTGTCAGCTCTATGTCCGCGATTTTGAGGACGGCCAGACTATTACCATTGAGCCGTTCCGTGCTGGCGCGTTCCCGGTCATCAAAGACCTTGTCGTTGATCGTAGCGCGTTCGACCGCATCATGGCTGCCGGCGGTTACGTTTCAGTAAACACAGGGGCCGCGCCCGACGGCAACCAGATCGCCGTTCCCAAGCCAGTGGCCGACGCCGCGATGGACGCCGCCTCCTGCATCGGTTGCGGAGCCTGTGTGGCCCAGTGCAAGAACGCCTCGGCCTCACTCTTCGTCGCCGCGAAGGTTTCGCAGTACGCACTACTTCCTCAAGGCCAGGCCGAGCGTGACCGCCGAGCTGTACGCATGGTGCAGCAGATGGAAGAGGAAGGCTTTGGCGCCTGCTCAAACGAGGGCGAGTGCTGGGCCGTGTGTCCCAAAGAAATCCACGTCGACCACATCCAACGCCTCTACCGCGAATACGCCCGAGCCGTCCTAAAAGGCTAAAAAGAATCGGGGACGGGTACCTATTTCGGGCCTTGCCCGAAATAGGTACCCGTCCCCGATTTACTTCCGAATCCGAGTACTAGGGCTTGGGGAACCACGGCACTGCGATCAATTCAGGGTGCCGGGCGAATGTGTCAGCGCGTCGGGGGCTCACCGTGGTGGGTCGCCGTGGTGGGTCGCGGCGACCAGTCGCTCTTCGCCGCAAAAACCTCGACCACGAGGGTCGGTTGCGTTCGTCGATCAATCGGTCGTTGTCAGCAATAGTGGGTAGGCAGCAACGCCCAGGCGGGCTCATTGGCTGGCGCAAGCAACGCCACCGTGGCCAATGCTGATCGGTCGATTTCGAAACCTGACACTCGTACGCAGAAAACGGGACGAAAACGGCATCGCCAGCCGCGACCTTGCTGCGCCCAGGAATCAGCGCTTGGGCGCCTGCGCGCTCTGCATGGAATTGCAGGCCCCAATGCCCGGCATATCCAATACGCCCGTTTGGCCGCGCCGCCTCCGTCGCCCGTTGAAAGGCGGCGTCTGTGTGCAGCACCGTTTGCGCGTTCAGCCCGCGGTACGGCGGTTGGTAAGTACGTCGGATTCGTTGGCCAGGGCGCGCGCGCGAATGTCGAGACTATGAATTCACTCAGTGCTGTTTCGGCGTTGATCGCAGCGGCGGCGAGCAGGTCGGCGCCCGAGGCAACGTCGTGAACGGTGGCTCCCGACGAGTTCGGTGGGAGGATTCCGGCGCCCAGGGCGTTGGCCACCAGAGCCCTTTCGGTCTGTACTTTCGTTCCGTCGGTGAATGACGTGACCAGTACTGCATGTCATCACGACTCGGATTCAACTTGAGAAATCCCTTGATGTTGCCGTAGGCCAGAATCTGGAACCCCATCGCTAAAGCCTCTTCTTTCAAAGCGGCCAGGCATCCGGGTTGGTCGCCCTCGGCCTCAGTGATCAGCCCCGGTTTGCGGGTAAGGTAGGATCCGGTCGTGACATGCAGCTCTGCGTCCATGACGGCATCCAGAGCTTGGGTCGCGTGGATCGGGTCGCCCGAGCACTCAACGACGAGGTCGCAGGTGTCAACGAGTTGGGCGAGGGAAGTCGGATCGAAATGTCGGATCGCTGCGGGTTAGGATCGACGTGGCGACCAGGCCAGGGGCGTGTGCCAGGGACGTGGGCCAGGGACATGGGCCAGGGACATCGTCAGCCCGCGAGAAACGTAGCCGCTTCCGATGATGCCGATTCGGGTTGGCCGATTGTCGAGCTGTAGTATTGACGTCGTCGGCACATGCGAAATTGTCTGATTGGTGTAGGCGACACAAGGCCCGGAGAAGCGCGGCCTGCAGGGGGTGACAATTTTCAACCATCGTTCGCGCTCGCATGAACGGCCAGTTACTGGCACCCCGAGGCGACGCCCGCAAATGGAACATCTCGCAAAAATTCTTTTACTCGCCACGCTCAGCCTTGCCACGGTCAGCCTTGCTGTGGGCTGCGCGCCCGGTCCGCTTGGGCTGTGGCAATCGTCGCATCTACGAGCGCATCCGTTGGTGGGGCAGGTTTACGATGTCACGGGCGATTCCGTTACTCGCCCGCAGGCACTGTTCGATGCCGCCTGCCACGCTCGCTTCGTCCTGCTTGGCGAGCAGCACGACAACGCGGATCATCATCGGATTCAGGCTTGGGTGCTGCGCGAGCTCGGCGGCTGTGTTGGTGATGCGAGTGTGGTCTTGGAGCAGGTCGATCGCGGCCGCTCACTTGAACTCGCCGCCGCCGTTTCAACCGCGCGTCGCGACCCCGACGTCATCGCCGACGCTGTAGATTGGAAGCAAAGTGGTTGGCCGCCGTTTCGTGAGTATCGGTCGGTCGTTGAAGAAGCGCTGCGGCACGGTTTTCCGCTGGTGGCAGGGAACCTTTCGCGCGCCGATATTCGAGCTCTTACCGACATGAGCCGAAACGCTGAGAACGACGCTGAACCGGACGGCAAAGCTCGTGTCGACGCGCTTCGCGCAGAATTGGCCTGGATGCCGCCGCTAACTGAGCAGGGGCGCGAAGCATTGGCTGAAGACATTCGTGCGAGTCACTGCGGTATGGCGAGCGCAGGCATGATCGACGCGATGGTTGCCGGGCAGCGCGCGCGCGACGCGGTGTTGGCTCGTTCCTTGACCGATGCGGCGCAGGGTCGCGATGCCGCAATTCTTATCGCTGGTTTCGGTCATACACGTCGTGATTTTGGGGTCCCGCATTATCTTTCCGAACTGGAGCCGGATGGCGCGGTGGTGTCGGTTGGGATTCTGGAAGTGCGCGACAGCGCGACGACATTCGATGCCTACCGCGAAGCGTTCGGAGGCAGTTTCCCCTTCGATTTTGTTTGGTTCACGCCGCGTGCGAGCAACGAGGATCCTTGTGAGAAATTCAGAGAGGCGCTTGAACGGATGAAGGCGGCACATCAGGCAGTCGCCGAATAGCCCCTGTCTCGGAAATCAGCGTGACGGCAGTGTTGCGAACCGACGTCGCGCGCCGAACCGTTCGAGAAAGCCGCCGAACACGCGGTCGCCCAGGACCTTCATTGCTTCAATGTGTTCGGCCGTGTTGCGCAGAATGACATCGGCATGCTCGGTGTCGGCATCGCTGTCCATTTCATCGCGCATGATCGGGATTCGCAGCCAGCGCTCGATCATTGGCTCGTCAACTTCGAGATGAAACTGAAATCCCCAGGCATTGTCGCCGT
>JBLFWR010000012.1:0-44039 GCA_047611725.1 Binatia bacterium
CGCAGGCCGTGGTCGGCGATCAATGCCACGCAAACCTGGCTGGCTTGCCGTTCAGCTTCCAGGTCCAGGCGCGGCACCTGATCCCCGGTTTTCCCATGATGCCAATAGAGAAACTCGCTGGCTGTCAACTCCGGTTCTCCGTTGCCAAGCAGCCAAATGCGCTCGCCGACTCCGCCAAACCCAATCGTCGCGACTTTCGAAGAATCATCGATCAGGCCGACCATTGAGACCGTTGGTGTCGGGGGAATCGAACGACCGCGCGTGTCGTTGTAGAAACTGACGTTGCCAGAGATCACGGGAGCGTCGAAAGCGGTGCACGCTTCGGCGAGGCCGTCGATTGCGGACGAAAACTCCCACATGACCTCGGGCTTTTCGGGGCTCCCGAAATTCAAACAATCGCTCGCGGCCAAAGGACGAGCTCCGACTGCCGCTAGGTTTCGTACCCCCTCAGCCACCGCATGGGCGGCACCGGCGCGCGGATCAAGCCAGACCCAGCGGGCGTTGCAGTCACAGCTCATCGCCAGCGCCCCGCCCGTTTCGCGTACCCGCACCACTGCAGCGTCGCCACCGGGATGAACTAAGGTGTCGGCACCGACGAACGAGTCGTACTGCTGGTACACCCATCGCCGACTGCAAAGGTTTGGCGAGGCCAAAAACTCAGAGAGTTCTCGGCTGTAGTCACTGGGTTCCGGAAGCATCGCGAGCTCGATCGCCTCGCCACGCTTTACAGGCGGCCCGATTTCGCGATGGTAGGCTGGAGCATCATCGGTAAGGGCTGAAACCGGAATGTCGACAACCCGCTCGCCACGCCACGTCGCGCGGAAGTGGTTGCCCTCTTCTATTTGACCGATCACCACGCAGTCGAGACCCCAACGTTCGAAGATTGAAGTGACCGCAGCCTCGCGTCCTTTCTTGACGACCAAAACCATACGCTCCTGCGATTCAGAGAGCAGCATTTCGTAGGGTGTCAACGATTCGTCGCGAAGCGGGATCTTGTCGAGGTCGAGATCAATGCTGACACCACCGCGACCAGCCATCTCTACCGAGGAACTGGTAAGCCCTGCCGCGCCCATATCTTGTATGGCGACCACGTCCGAGCCTTTGAGCACTTCCAAGCAAGCTTCGATCAGCAAATTCTCGGTGAAAGGATCGCCTACTTGCACCGTCGGTTTCATCTGTTCGGATTCTTCTTTGAACTCCGAAGAAGCGAGCAGGCTTGCGCCGTGAATCCCATCGCGGCCGGTTTTCGAACCGACGTACAGAACCGGGTTTCCAGTACCGCTAGCGACCGCGCGAAAAATACGATCTGCGCGAACGACTCCAAGGGTAAACGCGTTGACGAGGATGTTGCCGTCGTAGCCAGGGTCAAAAACGACTTCGCCGCCGACCGTTGCAACCCCTACTGAATTTCCGTAACCGCCGACCCCGGACACGACTCCGTTCACGAGCCAAGCGGTCTTAGCGTGGTCCGCAGATCCGAACCGAAGCGAATTCATATTAGCCACGGGTCGAGCGCCCATAGTGAAGACATCGCGAAGGATCCCCCCGACTCCCGTAGCGGCTCCCTGGTATGGCTCGATGTAGGACGGGTGATTGTGGCTCTCGATCTTGAAAACGGCGGCCATTCCGCCACCGATGTCTACGGCGCCAGCGTTTTCCCCAGGCCCTTGCAAAACGACCTTGCCTGTTTGCGGAAGACGTTTCAGGTGCACACGCGAGCTTTTGTAGCTGCAGTGCTCCGACCACATGACCGAAAAAATCCCGAGTTCTTCGATGGTCGGGACACGTCCCAGATGGCCGCAAATATCCTTGTATTCTTCCGGCGTCAGTCCGTGCTCGATGGCGAGATCGAGATCAACGGCACGCAGTTCGGGTTGCGCTTTACTCACACCTGGACTCCTCGAGCAGTGTCTTGCAGCCAGATCGCCGCACTTTGAAACAGCACCTGCCCGTCGGTCAATCCTAATGCGGGATCCACTGCATGTTCGGGATGGGGCATCAGGCCAACGATATTGCCCTTTTCATTGGTGATGCCCGCGATGTCTCGAGCCGCACCGTTAGGCGCGCCATTCGCGTAGCGGAACAAAACGCGCCCATTCGTCTCCAGTTCGTCCAGTGTTGCCTCGTCGGCAACGTAGCAACCTTCGCCGTTTTTCTGCGGGATACGCAGCAGGTCGCCGGGGCTCGCTGCTGCTGTAAATGCGCTGCCAGCACTGCACACGTTCAACTCGACGACATCGCACGTAAATTTCAGTCCTGAATTACGCACCAACGCCCCAGGCAACAACCCCGCTTCGCACAGGATCTGAAAACCGTTGCAGATCCCGAGAAGAGGCCCGCCGCGCTCGGCATACGTGGCAACAACTCCCATCAAGGGAGAGAACCGCGCGATCGCTCCGGGGCGTAAGTAGTCGCCGTAGGAAAACCCGCCCGGCAATACGATCGCATCCACGCCTTTCAAATCGGCTTCGCCATGCCACAGAGACACGGCGTCGAACCCCATAGAAGTGAGCGCGTAGATCGTATCGCGCTCATCATTGGAACCAGGAAAACAGACGACGCCCCATTTCACGCCGATGTTTCCTCTACCTCGTAGCGGTACTGTTCGATGACCTCGTTGGCCAGCAAGCTTTTACACATCTCATCGACCCGGTCACCGACCGCTGCCGCATCGGCAGCTTCGATCGACAACTCCATGTATTTACCAAGGCGGACGTCGCCAACCTCGGCATAACCAAGAGAGTGGAGCGAGGACACAACGGCCTTCCCCTGCGGATCGAGAATCGCCGGTTTCGGCGTCACATAGACTTTGGCCAAATACTTCACCTTCGCCTCCCTGAACCCTAGTGTGCGATCCTGCGATCGATTTCACGGTACGCGCCCATCACATCGCCGAGATCCTGCCGAAACCGATCTTTGTCGAGCTTTTCGCGAGTCTCAGCATCCCAAAAACGACACGTGTCCGGACAAATTTCATCGCCAAGCAAAACGGAACCGTCGGCCGTACGCCCAAACTCAAGCTTAAAGTCTACGAGCAGAATCCCGCGCGCAGCCAAGAACGGTTGCAAAATCGCGTTTGTGGCTAGCGCTTGCCGACGAATTTCCGCCAGCTCTGCTGCAGTTGCCCAACCAAACACGAGAGCATGATCGTCGTTGATCATCGGATCGCCCAATTCATCGCTCTTGTAAAAGAACTCGACGATGGGCCAGGACAGCTGTTCGCCTTCGGCCCTACCCGACCGCCCTTTCAAACTACCGGTAACGATGTTTCGGACGACTGTTTCAACCGGGATGATCTCGAGCCGACGAACAACCATTTCGCGTTCGCTTTTCATCTCAACGAAGTGATTGTCAACACCGCTTTCGCGCAGCACCGTGAAGAAACGAGTGGCGATTCGATTGTTAAGAATGCCCTTGTCTTCAAGGCTTGCGCGCTTCTGGCCATTAAAGGCCGTCGCATCGTCCTTGAACCAGAAAATCAGGAGATCTTCATCGGAGCTCCCGTAGATCTTCTTCGCCTTACCTTCGGCGATCAGCTCTTGGCGAATCAACTCACTCATGCAGGATCTTTGATCACGCGCGCCATTATTGTCGGCACGTGCCGCAGAGCATGCCGCTCTTGAAATGCATCGTCGATTTCCGCCTGGCTCAAGCGGACGGAAATTTCCGGGTCGTTGGCGACAGAAACGCGGAAGTCGCCGTCAGCCATCGCGCATCGTTGGACCCAGCGGTAGGCCTCTTCACGACGGACTCCAGTATCAACAAGAGCCAGCAATAGACGTTCGGACCCCCAACGACCACCAGTGCGTTCCAGGTTGGCTCGCATGTTTTCCGGGCGGACTTCCATGCCTGCTACGACACGCTCCATTCGCGCGAGCATGAAATCCAAAGCGATGGTGGCGTCAGGTGCGATCACCCGCTCAACCGAAGAGTGCGAGATGTCGCGCTCATGCCACAAGGCGATGTCTTCCAGCGCGGCCAGCGCGTTACTGCGCACGAGTCGCGCCAAGCCACAGATGTTCTCGGTCAAGATCGGGTTGCGCTTGTGCGGCATTGCCGACGAGCCCTTTTGACCCGCGCCAAAAGGTTCCAGTACCTCTAAGAGTTCGGTGCGCTGCAGATGGCGTATTTCGGTGGCGAAGCGCTCAATGCCGCCCGCGATCACGGCCAACGTGGAGAAAAACATCGCGTGGCGATCACGCGGGACCACCTGCGTCGCCACGGGTTCTGGTTGCAGACCGAGCTTGGCTAAAACTTCAGCCTCGATATCAGGGCCATTTACCGCATACGTGCCCACTGCTCCGGAAAGTTTTCCAAAGGCGATCTCGGCGCGCGCGGCCCGCAGACGAGACAAGGCGCGATCCAATTCACTCGCCCAACCGGCAAGCTTAAGGCCAAACGTGATGGGTTCCGCGTGAATACCATGGCTGCGCCCGGCCATGATGGTCTCGCGGTGTTCGCAGGCGCGTGTCTGCACCGCGGAAGCCAGTCCAATGATATCCCGCTCCAAAATGCGTGTGGATTCGACGAGTTGGAACGCAAAGGTCGTGTCCAACACGTCTGATGACGTCATGCCGAAATGCAGAAACCGGCCAGCGTCTCCGACGCTTTCCGCCGCCGCCGTGACGAAGGCAATGATGTCGTGGTGAACTTCCGCTTCGATTTCGGCCACCCGAGCGGCGTCTACCGATGCATTCGCCCGAATCTCGGCAACAGCGTCAGCGGGAACGATGTCGCGCGCTGCGAGCGACTCACAAACCAAGGTTTCGACCTCAAGCATTACTTCGTAGCGGTGCTGGTCGCTCCAGATCGCGGCCATTTCAGGTCGGGTATATCGGGGGATCAAAGTAGGCCTCCTCAGTCGCCATACACGGGAACCGAAGCGGCCCGTATTGTCTCAGGATGTGTGCCCGAAACCGCCGTCGCCACGAGTGGTTAGGTCGAGATCTTCGACTACATTCCACTGGCAGTGAGCAACCGGGCAAATCACCAATTGGGCGATTCTCTCGCCGGGGTCGATGCCTACCGGCTCGGTTCCGAAGTTGACGAGGATGACTTTCACCTCGCCGCGATAATCAGAGTCGATCGTTCCTGGAGCGTTGGGAATCCCCAGGCCCTTACGAAGTGCAAGTCCGCTGCGCGCCCTCACCTGCCCCTCGTAACCGCGAGGTATGGCGATCGCAAATCCGCAGGGGATCAGTGTGCGTTGGCCCGGTGCCAGCTCGATCGGGGCAACCAGTACGGCGCTCAGATCCATACCCGCAGCGCCATCGGTCATGTAGCGTGGTGGCTCGGTGGCGTCGTCAAGCCTGCGCCAGGCGATCTGGACGGTGGTCACGCGGCATCCATTGGTGCCGGCACAGCCGTCGCCTCGATCTCACCGTGCAACGCGATGGACATCGTGCTGCGCTCGAAAAGCTCGGACGCCAACACGCGGGTATCTTCGGGGGTGACCCGCCGGATTTGTTCGATCGTCTCATCCAAGGGCACGGTCTTTCCAAAATATGCAAGATCGCGGGCAAGACGGAACATTCGGTTCTCGGTCGATTCCAGGGCCAAGGGAATGCCACCGATGAGCTGATTACGCGTGCGATCGACTTCGTCCGCACTAAGACCTTTGTCGGCGACCTCCGCTAGTTCTGCGAGAACCAGCTCGACTAATTCCGCGGCCGAGTTTCGGGGGACGGCTGCATACACGCCCGAGTATCCGGCAACAGCGAACGCCGAGTGAAACGCGTAGATGCTGTAAGCCAACCCACGCTCCTCTCGCACGCTTTGAAAGAGCCGGGAACTCATTCCGCCGCCGAGGGCTGTAATCAGAACTTCAGCGGCTTCGTGGCGCGGGTCGTCGGCGCGAAGTCCGTTCGTGCCGAATACGACGTGTACTTGCTCCAAGTCGCGCCCACTCGCGAAAACGCCGGCAGACGCTTTGGGAACTGCGATCAGGCCGGCGGCTTCGCCCTTAATCGCGATACCCGACAGAGCGGGTTCCAACAGCGCAACCAAAGCATCGTGATCCACGTTGCCAGCAGCGGCCACGATGAGTCGATCCGCACAGTAGTGCCGCGCGCGGTACGCTTTGATCGCGTCCAGAGACAACCCGGTGACCGATTCAACGCTACCCGCGACAGGTCGCCCTAACGCGGTTCCGGGCCAATAACGCTCAAGGTGAAAATCATGGACGTAGTCATCCGGAGTATCCTCAACTTCGAGGATCTCCTGAAGTACGACATCGCGTTCGAGTTCAACGTCGTCGCTGCGTAACAGCGCGCCCGTGAGCAGGTCCGCGAGCACGTCAACCGCCACCGCCAAATGTTCGGCAGCGATCCGCGCGTGAAAACAGGTTTGTTCTTTGCCGGTAAAGGCGTTGATCGAGCCGCCCAAGCTCTCGATTTCTTCGGCGATTCGCCGAGGAGACCTCCGCTTGGTGCCCTTAAATACGAGGTGTTCGATGAAGTGGGAAACGCCATTCTCGGCCGCGCTCTCGTGTGCCGAACCGGTATCAACCAGGAAGCCGATTGCAACCGAGGCCGTCCCTGGGACGGCCTCGGTTGCGACACGTACGCCGCTCGTTAGTGTGGTGGTACGAACGGCTTCGTTCACTCAGGCGTCCTTCTTGCTTTCCTTGGCAGCCTGATCACGGCGAGCTTCCTTCAGGCTAAGACGAATCTTGCCCTGGCGATCAACCTCAAGAACCTTGACGGGAATCATCTCGCCTTCCTTGAGGACGTCGCGGACGCTAGCCACACGCTCTTCGGCCAACTGCGAGATGTGCAACAGACCATCTGTACCGGGCAGAATCTGAACGAAAGCACCAAAGTCGGTGATGCGAACAACCTTGCCCTCGTAGATGCGCCCTTCCTCGGGGCTGGCGGTGATGCCGTGGATAATATCCATCGCACGCGCCAGCGAAGTCCCGTCCGACGATGCAACGGCGACCGTGCCGTCGTCGGAAACGTCTAGCTTGCAGCCCGTCTCTTCCTGAATGCCGCGGATGACCTTGCCTCCAGGACCAATCAGATCGCGGATCTTATCCGGGTTGATCTTGATGACCTCGATACGCGGTGCATATTCTGCGAGTTCCTCGCGCGGTGTGGCCAACGCTTTGTTCATCTCACCGAGGATATGAAGTCGCGCTGTTTTCGCCTGATAGAGGGCGTCTTGCATGACCTCGCGAGGAATGCCGGCGATTTTGATGTCCATCTGGACGGCCGTGATACCGTCGGCGGTTCCCGCAACCTTAAAGTCCATGTCGCCGAGGTGATCTTCGTCGCCTAGGATATCGGTAAGAATGCAGTACTTCCCGTCTTCGTAAATGAGCCCCATCGCGACACCGGCAACCGGAGCCTTGATCGGCACACCGGCGTCCATCAGTGACAAAGCGCCACCGCAGACCGACGCCATCGAAGACGAACCGTTCGACTCGGTGATCTCGGAAACAACGCGCAGCGTGTAGGGGAAATCTTCGAGGCTTGGAAGAACCGGCTGCAGAGCGCGCTCTGCGAGAGCGCCGTGCCCGACCTCGCGACGACCCGCCGAGCGAAGCATTTTGGCCTCACCCACCGAGTAAGGCGGGAAGTTGTAGTGCAGCATGAAGCGCTTACGGTAGTCGCCGAGCAAAGCATCGATGCGCTGCTCATCAGCTGACGTACCAAGAGTCGCGACGACGATCGCCTGAGTCTCACCACGCGTGAACAACGCCGACCCGTGGGTTCTCGTGAGAATCCCGGTCTCGACTTCGATCGGACGCACCGTGGTCAGATCACGGTCATCGACGCGATGGCCCTTGTTCGCGATGTCACCGCGAACAATTTTCTCTTTAAGCTTGCCGTATGCTTCGGAAACTTCGGCAGAACGATCGGCAAACTCTTCGCCGATCTCTTTCTTGAACGAAGCCTTGACCACGTCGAGAGCAGCGTAGCGCGGAAGCTTCTCTGTGACGGAGTAGGCCTTGCGCAACGGCGCTTCGGCCAACTCACGAACGCGGGCGTGAACGTCGTCGCCAACCGTGAGGCCGACAAAAACACGCTTCTCGCGGCCCAGTTGGCTGCGCATTTCATTTTGAAGTTCAAGGATCGGCAGGATCTGCTCGTGTCCGAAGAACAAGGCCTCAAGGATCTCGTCTTCGGGAACGATCTGCGCCCCACCTTCAACCATGACAATGGCTTCGGCACTGGCGGCCATCAAAATATTGATGTCGGACTTGGAGAGATCCTCGACCGACGGGTTCGCCAGAAGCTTGCCGTCAACGCGTCCAACACGAATACCGCCGATCGGGCCGGCAAACGGAATGTCCGAGATGTGCAATGCGGCGGACGCACCACACAAGCTCAATACGTCAGGTGCACCGGCCGGATCGGCCGACAACACTGTGGCGATGATCTGCGTTTCGTTGCGGTACCCTTCTGGAAAGAGCGGACGCAACGGACGGTCGATAACACGGCAAGTGAGGACCTCGTCCGTTCCCGGACGTCCCTCGCGCTTGAAGAATCCGCCGGGAATTTTGCCCGCCGCGAAAGCCTTCTCTTGGTATTCGACAGTGAGCGGAAAGAAATCGAATCCTTCGCGCGCCTTCTTGGCCGACATTGCCGTGACGAGCACGGTGGTATCATTGTAGGACGCCATAACAGCGCCATCGGCCTGCTTAGCGATTTTTCCAGTAGAGAGGACAAGCCGGCGACCGCCGACCTCCAACTCGAAATCATGTGACATGCTTATGCTTCTCCTGACCTAAGGTTTGAAATGGTCGGGAGAAGAGGCAGGGAGACTCGGAATTCGCCCTATTTGCGAATACCGAGTACTTCGATCACGGCCAGATAGCGGCCGAACTCTTTCCGCTTCAGATAGTCGAGAAGCCGGCGTCGCTGGCTCACGAGCTTCAATAGTCCACGCCGCGAGTGGTGGTCCTTGCGGTGGGTCTTAAAATGCTCGGTGAGGTGAACGATACGCTTCGTGAGAAGCGCGATCTGAACCTCAGCCGACCCTGTGTCACTATCGTGACGACGATGGGTGGAGATAATCTCCAACTTAACCTGTTTTGCTTCTTGAGTGTTTGGCACGGACCTTCCGATTCCTGTGTTCCTCTTCTTCCGTCGTTAACCGCAGCTAACTAACACGCGCCTGCGAGGATGGCAAGGCGCGTCAAGGAGTCGTATTTGTAAAAACTCGGTCTAGGGTCCAGGCCCCAGACTTCTCGACTGCCACCGCGACAAGATCGCCTGCGGCAGCTAATCCAACTTTCTCTCCAGTTTCTCGCGGGCGCTCCAATCCAAATAGCGGATGTTGCTGACCGGATCTCAGAGATTGCGCTGCCCCGGCGTCAATGTCGAAGCGACGCAGGTGTTCAATGGAATCCAGAAGACTTAGGACCGCGTGGGTCAATCGTTCCGCGCCGTCTTCAGCCTCGATTTCCTCGAGGGTAATTGCCCCTTCCAGGCCAAATTGCCCGAATTTTGTACGGCGTAGGCTGTCCAAGTGTCCGCCACAACCGATCGCTTCGCCCAAGTCGCGGGCCAATGAACGCACGTAGGTGCCTTTCGAACAATCCAGGTCAACCCAAACCAAGTCTGCTTCGCGCGGTTCAAGTACCAAGCGTTGAATCGTGACTCGACGCTCTTCCAAGATGACCGCCTGCCCCTTTCTGGCCAACTCGTACATCGGCCGCCCGTCACGCTTGATGGCTGAATAGGCGGGCGGCACCTGATCAATTTCGCCCGAGAATCTCTCGACAAGAGCTGGCCAGTCGATTGTTGCCAGATCAGGGACAACGCCAGACGAAATGTCTTTCCCAGTTCGATCGTCGGTATCTGTAGCGCGGCCCAGTCGGATTGTTCCCTGGTAGCTCTTGCCCGCTGTGTTCAGATAGGGCGCAAGCTTGGTTCCTTCCCCAAGGCACAATGGCAGCAAGCCAGTGGCAAAAGGATCGAGCGTCCCCAAATGCCCGGTTTTAACTCCGCCCAAAACGCGGCGAACGATGGCGACCACACGAGCCGAAGTCATTTCATCGGCCTTGTCGACTAACACGATTCCGCTCGGTCCGGGCGCGTTCTTTCGCCTACCCATTGCTGCCGTCCTCACCGGTCTCGGACTCAGCCTCGCTATCAGCCTCGCTATCAGGAGGGTGCTCGGCATCCGGTGCGGCATCCGCTTCGTCGGAATTTTGGGCCGGTGGCTGAGCCGCGAGTATCGAGTCGATGCGAGCCGCGCGCGTAAGACTTTCGTCGAATTCGAAACGCAACTCAGGCGCGTACCGTAACGACAGTACTGCAGCGACTTCTCTGCGCAAAAATCCATTCGCCCGCCTCAAACCTTCGCGACATTCTTCGCGAGCCTGTTCGTCACCAAGCACCGAGTAGAACACGCGCGCGGTGCTCAAGTCGTCGTTCACGACCGCGTCAGTGAACGTGACCAACCCAATCAATGGGTCCGAAAGTCCGCGTCCGAGCGCTCCGCCGAGAGCCTGCACGATCTGGCTTCCTACTCGTTGTGCGCGACGTTTACTCATCGTGGACACCTGAAGGCGCCCGCTTGGCGGCGGAATTGATTTCGAAGGCTCATGGAAAACAAGGCAGTGATTCAGGCCAGACCTAAGCGACGCTTAGTAATTCGAAAACTCGTAGGATTCTTCGCCAGGTTGCGCATTGCCCAGAGCACACACGAATGTCGAAACCTCGCGAAGGCACCGATCAACATGGTCACGCTCGTTTCCGACTTGAGCGACCCCAAGAACAATTCGCTGCCAACTGTCGTGGTCGTCACATTCGGCGACCGAGACATTGAACTTGTTGGTGACGCGTTTCTTGATTGAGCGAAGCACTGCGCGCTTTCCCTTAAGAGAGTGGTTCTCTGGCAAATAAAGAACCATCCGCAAGACGCCGACGACCATGCTCATGCTTGCGGCTCAACACCTTCGCCGAAATCATGGCTTGGCTTTGGCCTTTTCGCTCTTTGCAGCGTTCTCGTCTTTCTGCCGTGACTGTTCCAGGGTCCGCTTTACTTCATCGATACGATGGCACTCGATCACGTCTCCGGCCTTAAGGTCATTGTAGTTTTCGATGCCAATACCGCATTCGTAGCTCTGGGCTACTTCGCGAACATCGTCCTTGAACCGACGCAGGCTGCCTACTTTGCCGGTGTGGATCACGACGTTGTCACGCAGCAACCGGCAAAGGTTTCCGCGTCCGATGTTCCCATCAAGAACATAAGAACCGGCAATCGTTCCGCGCGGTGTCGAGAAGGTGTCGCGCACCTCGGCCCGTCCAAGGAAAACTTCCTTGTGGTCTGGCGCCAACAACCCTTCCAGCCCGGCCTTCACCTCATCTACGATCTCGTAAATGACTTCGTGCAGGCGGATATCAATTCCTTCACGTTCGGCGAGTCCACGCGCCTTGGCCTCAGGGCGAACGTGGAAACCAACGATGATTCCGCCAGACGCCATCGCCAATTGAACATCCGATTCGTTCACGGCGCCCACACCACCGTGAATCACGCAAAGTGCGACCTCCTCAGTGGAGAGCTGTTCCAAAGCATGCTTAAGCGCTTCGACCGACCCGTCAACATCGGCCTTGATCACAACGCGAAGCTCGCTGGCCTCGCCGCTGGCGACCTGACGTTGAAGATCTTCAAGAGACATTCGCGTCGAGGATGCAGCAGCCAGGGCCTGCTTGCGCGCAGTCTCCCGGCGATGCTTGGCAGCTTGCTCGCCGCGGCTCGGATCATCGACGACGACCAGCGAATCACCCGCGCTAGGAACGCCGTCTAGGCCAATGATCTCTACCGGTGTTGAGGGAAGGGCTTCCTTGATCTCTTTGCCCGCGTGATCAGTCATCGCGCGAACACGGCCGGTGATCTCTCCGACCACGAAATGGTCACCGCGTTTCAATGTCCCCTGTTGGACCAAAACCGTGGCAACCGGGCCGCGTCCTCGATCCAGCCGCGCTTCGACCACGGCTGCGACAACACGAGCGTCGGGCGACGCTTTAAGGTCAAGAATTTCAGCCTGTAGTAAGACGGCCTCGAGCAACTCGTCGATACCGTCGCCCTTTAGGGCTGAGACTGGCAGGAACTGTGTATCGCCACCCCAGTCCTCAGGGACCAGGCCATGATCGGAAAGCTGCTGCTTAATGCGATCCATACTGGCGTCAGGCCTATCCATTTTGTTGACCGCAACGACGACCGGGATGTTCGCGGCCTTCGCGTGATTCACAGCCTCGATCGTTTGCGGCATCACACCGTCGTCTGCGGCGGCAACCAGAATCACGACGTCCGTGACGCTCGCGCCTCGTGCACGCATAGCCGTAAACGCGGCGTGGCCCGGTGTATCGAGGAAACAAATGCGGCCCCGCGGGGTGTCGACCAGATAGGCGCCAATATGCTGTGTAATCCCGCCGGACTCTGACGCGGTCACGTTGGTTCGCCTAATTACGTCGAGTAGCGAGGTCTTGCCGTGGTCAACATGCCCCATAACGGTAACAACCGCAGGCCTCGCTAAACTTTCAGTTTCCGCCTCGTTCTCGCCACCAATCTCCAACAGTTGGTCGAGATCGATCGCCGTGTTTTCAACTCGATATCCGAATTCATCGGCGACCAGCGCCGACGTGTCGAAATCGATAATGTCGTTGATCGTCTTCATGACGCCCATCTTCATCATTGAGCCAAGCACTTCCGGGACCTTCACTCCCATTGAACGTGCCAATTCGGCCGGCGTGGTAACTTCGTTAATGCGAACGATACGCTTGCTCGCTTTTGGCGTCGTGAGCTCTGTCTTTCGAACCTTCTGACCGGGGGCCGCACGCTTTTTGCGGGGCCGAGCGGTGAAGGATCTCTCGAGCGCATCGAACATGTCTTCTTTGCGAACGACCTTTCGCTTTTTCTTTCGAGCGCTGGCCGGGTCGTCCGTAGTTGTTGCGGGCTTTGCCTTGTCGGCTGTCTTGGCTGGCTGAGCCGCCTTGGCCGGTACCTGTTTCTTGTTGAGATCGATTCGCCCGAGAACCCTAGTTCCGGCAGCCCGACGAGTCGTTGTCGGGGTCGCCGCGTCAACGGCGCCTTTGGGCGCAGGCTCGTCACCGCGCTCTAAACGCGCAGCCTCTTTTTTCTCGGCGTCTTCGGCCGCAGTTAACAACTCTTGAGTAATGCGCTCGGCGGCATCGGCCGAAACCTTTCCTGAGTATGTATCTTCGACTTCCGCCGGCTTCGCCTCGACCGGTGCCTCGGGCACAACCGCTACTGGCGCTTCGGGGACTATCGCGACGGACGCGACGGATGCGACGGATGCGACGGGCGCTTCCGGCGCGGCTTCCGGCGTGACCGTTTCTTCAACAACCGGAGCGCTCGCTTCGACAGGAGCCACTTCGCTTTCAACCGTCTCGACGACAGCAGCGGGTTGCTCCGGCTCAATCGCTTCGACGGGCGCAGCCACCTGTGGTGCATCTACCGGCGTTTCGGGGGGCTGGGGTGCAGTCAGAGCTTCGAGCGCAGTACCGGCTTCCAGATCAACCGGGAAGTACGCGGCGCTGCTAAATGCCTCGGTTTCGAATGCACCCAACGCCGTGGGCGTTAGCGCAACCGCCGTGGCGACAAGCACGCCCTCCGGACCCGGGGTCGGTCGGTAGGAGGCCGAAGTCCCGTCGGCATCGCGGCGCGCACCTCGTCGGCGCGATCTACGAATGACCACGCCTCCTGGGATTTTGCGCTCAGTTGCCGTTTCGCTCTGCGTTGTCTTGTCGCTCATTAAGTAAGTCCGGGCCTTGATCTTGATCTTGTTCGAGCGTCGCTTCTAGGATCGCGAACTCGATTCCGCCGAACAGGGTTTACACGCGAAAACGCGCGATCAACCAACCCTGACAAGCGCTGCACGCAATCGACCGGCCAAGTCGTCGCGGGCCTCTTTACTAACCTGCACTCGAAGCGAGCGCTCGAGCCCTCGGCTTTTGCCAAGGGCCTCTACACAATCAGCCTTCGGATGAACGTACGCACTACGCCCGCTCAAAGGCTTAGCGACCGTGTCAACGACCGTGTCAACGACCGTGTCAACGACCGTGTCAACGACCGTGTCAACGCCGCCGTTGACCGCTTGTAGTCGCCACATCTCCAACTGTGGGGCGCGTGACCGGCATCCAACACACGTACGTGTTGCAATCCGGCGCGACGCGCGAGCCGTCACTCGACGGCTCCACCACCATCGTTTGCTGCCGCTGCTGCCGCCGCCGCCTCTTCCGCTTCGGCGGTTACCGCGGCCAAAGCCGCCTCGTGAGCCTGCGTCGAAAGTTTCGCCTCGGCGGCCTCACAGATGGCTTGAGCCAACCGTACGACGCGCTTCTCGCGTTGCTCCGAGATATCGGCGACCGCCGCGGCCGCCGCGAGGCCCTGAGCCTCCTCCACAGTCACTTCGAGTGCCTCTGCCAAATCTTCGGCCAGGCTTTCAGCGAGCTCCGCCGCCGATTTGAATCCATCGGCAAGGAGAAGTTCGGCGCGCAATTCGCCAAGACCGACAACTCGCTGAAGGGATCGGCGTGATTCGCGCAATCGCTTTTCGTAGTCGGCCTCGCTGCTGACGTCGAGTTTCCAGCGGGTCAGCTTGCCAGCAAGCCTTACGTTCTGCCCCTTGCGTCCGATGGCCAGCGAAAGCTGATCATCCGGGACGATGACCTCCATCGATTTGGCCTCTTCGTCGATCACGATTCGCGAGACTTTCGCAGGGCTCAGCGCTCGGCATACAAACTCTGTCTCGTCAGGCGTCCACGGCACGATATCTATTCGCTCGCCCCGTAACTCCTGGACCACAGCTTGGACGCGGCTGCCCCGCATTCCGACACAGGCCCCTACAGGGTCGACATCGCTGTCGTTCGAGACAACGGCGATTTTCGCTCGCCCACCTGGCTCACGAACAACGTCCTTGATCTCAACAATGCCTTCGTAAACTTCCGGAACTTCCTGTTCGAAGAGTTTCCGAATCAACTCTGGATTGGTACGCGACAGGACGATCTGCGGTCCGCGGGCTGACTCTTCGACTTTCGTGATTAGCGCCCGAATACGATCGCCCTGGCGATAGCGCTCGCGCGGAATCTGCTCTCGTTCAGGCAAGATAGCGTCGACATTCGGTCGAAGCTGAACGATCAGAGAACGTCGTTCAAAGCGCATCACGATACCCGACATGATCGTGCCTTCGTGCTCTTTGAACTCTTCATAGATCATCGCGCGCTCGTAGTCGCGGACCTTCTGAACGATGTTCTGTTTTGCTGCTTGGGCGGCGATACGACCGAAGGGAGCCGGGTCAAGCTGTTCAACCAGCTCATCCCCTATCTGCGATTCTGGGTCGTACTTCTCGCGAGCAACTTGCAGCGAGACCTCGTTGTCTTCGTCTTCGACGCGTTCGACAACGGTGCGAACTCGAAAAATATCGACGTCGCCGGTCTCGGCGTTGTACTTGGCTTCGATGTCGAGCTCGGCGCCATAGGTCTTGCGCGCGGCGGATTTCATCGCTTCTTCGACGGCTTCAACAACCGCGTCACGGCCAATGCCTTTTTCCTGGCTGACCTGTTCGATTACTCGACTGAGCTCTCTCATGTTCGTCCTAGCCTCTAGTCCCTAGCGCTTTTCGCGCGATCCGCCGTGGCTTACTTACCGCGCTTTTTTCGACCCGGCGGTGTCGGATCCTCAAACTGATACTCGATATTGGCACGATCGATTTCGGCATACGCAATGCCGACTTTCTCTCCGTCGCAATCCAGAACCAGTCGTGTTTCATTCGCCTCCACGAGCTCTCCCGTGAACTGGCGACGTTCCTCGCGATCGCGGCGCAGTTTTACGCGCACGCATTCGCCCACAAACCGCATGAAATGCTCAGGAAGCCGCAACGGCCGGTTCAGGCCGGGCGACGAAACTTCAAGCATATAGCGCCCTTCCAGCGCTTCGTGAGCTTCGAGTACATCCCCGAGGCGCCGGCTTACCGCCACGCAATCTTCAACCGTGACGCCAACGGTGACGCCATCGGTCCCACCTGGGCGATCTAGATAAATCCGCACCAACTGTCGCTGCGACGCACCGGCGAACTCCACGTCGAGTAGCTCAACGCCAAGTTCGCGAGCCACAGGCTCGGCCAGTGTCCAGATTTGCTCGATCCTAGCTTCCACGGCTCGTACTCCCCCAATTTGGGGCCCGCTGCTTCAGCCAACAAAAAAGGCGGGCCTTGGCCACACCTCGATCAGCCCCAAACTACAGCAGCCTTGGGTAACATAGGCCCCGACAACCCGCAAGCAACGCATGGCGGCAATTCTGCCCGAGCGCCCCGTTGGAGGCCAAAGCCGGAAATCAGATCAGGCTTTGAATTTCGCCTGCATAGCGCCCACGAATCAACCTACGCTTTACGTTAGACCCGCGGGTTGAGGGGCTTGAACGCGGATCAGCTAACAGCCGCGCAACCGAGCAAGCCCTTGGTCTCCACTCGGTGGGTTGTTACGCCGGCGGCCGGTCGTGAATGGTAGAGATTGACAGGATTTCGTACTGCTTCTTACCAGACGGCAATGTTATCGTGATTTCGTCGCCAACTTTCTTGTTGAGCATGGCTTGTCCAACTGGCGACGTCAGCGATACGCGCCCCGCCCCGGCGTCTACTTCTTCCGCAAAAGACAGCTCGTAGCGGACCTGAACTTCGGTATCCAGATCCTCGAGCTCCACAATGCTTCCGTATCCGGCGGCACCCCGAGGGATTGACGCCAAATTGTAGCGGGCGAGCTCCGAAAGCCGGTACTCGATACTTCCGAGACGAGCGCTGACCATGCCTTGGCGCTCCTTGGCCGCATGGTACTCGGCGTTCTCCTTCAGATCACCGTGCTCGCGCGCGGTTTCGATAACTTTGGGGAGGACATGATGAAGCTCGTGTTTGAGAGCTTCGGCCTCCCGACTTAGCTTTTGGACGATTGGCAGTGGTTCCGGCATAGCAGCGGCACACTCTAAAGCCCCCCTGAATGGCTGTCAATTCGCCCGCTGACCTTAGCCGAGGCGCTCAAGCTAATATTTCGCGCACCAGGCGGCTGGCTGTCTTGCCATCGTAGGTTCCGGCGTGACGCGCGATCAGTTCCTTCATCACGTCGCCAAGGCCGGCGGCGCCGGTTTCGGTGACGATTGCGCGGATCGCAGCGACCAGCTCGTCCTCGCTGAGTTGGCTCGGAAGTAGCCCGTCCAACACACCCAATACCAGCTCAAGATCCGCAACCGTCTCGTCGCGGCCAGCGTCCCGCGCGAAGGTCAGTGTCTCGCGGGATTGTTTGGCTTCTCGCTGGATAATCGCCACGATCTCAGACGTTGGTACGTCTGCGCGTTTCTCAATTTGCTTGTTTTTCACGGCCGCCAACACGTTACGCAAGACACGGGTGCGCAACCCATCGCGTTCACGCATGGCGGTTTTTAGCTCCGCGCGGAGAGTATCTTCGGTCATTGCTGTCCTTCCTGCTTGCTAAAGAAATGTCGCGTACGCCGAGGCGGGGGAACGCTGACGATTCGGAGACTGTCGGCGAGAAGATTCACGAAAGGTTCGATTTCCGCGTACTTTTCGCCCCTAAGGTACCAACGCTCTCGCCCACCGCGGCCCCGCTTCTCGGTGCAAACAAAATCCAGTTCAACGTAACGATTCAAAGCGTTGAGAAAGACTTCTTTCGAAGCGCCCTCGGGTTTGGTCACCTCGCCGACCACAACGCCGGTCTGATGCTCGCGACGAATTTCCGCGAGGAGTGCTTTCTCAGACATCCCGTCTTCACCCAACGCATCAATCACTGTGCGCGCGGCCACGTAGTAAGCCTCGCGAAAGTTTTCCAGTGCGTTGATCGTCGGAGCCATAAGCGGATGTTGTGGATCGATGCCATTTTCGCCCAAGGCGCCAATTTCTTCTGCGTACTCGACGTAGGCTGCAACGGAGGTTTCAAGCTGCTCGCGAGGTGGCAGCGGGAATTCCCAACGAAACAAATCCAGCCACCAGTGAACTGCTTCGACGAGCTTCTCGCGCGGGACTCCGTCGAGAAGGCAGTAGCCGACCAGCGAAGGAACTAGGAACGCATGAATCAAGTTGTTCTTGTAAAAATCCAGAGCGAGTCGCTTGTTGTCTTTGACCACGAGAATATCCTCGCGGCCGCGTGTGACGACCTCGATCAGGCCGTTGCCCGCCAAGAAATCGACACTCTCGCGGAAGTCTCCCAAGTTTCGCTGTAGAGACGACGTCGGGGTAATTCCACGCCACAAAACGAGTTCGGCCGTGGCGTTTGCCCGACGCCGGAACTCCTCGTATCGCAGGCCCCAATGAGACGCGCCTAGCAGTACTGTCGCCGAGATCGAGGTCGCACCGGCGACCGAAGCCTCGTTGACATCTCTAAGAATACGGAACCCAAGTTTCTGGTCAAAACGACGCTTTTCTTCCTCTATTTCCGGGTCCTCGGTGGACTCGCCAAAGCGCTGCTTACGGTCGCCTAGCTCGTCACTGAGCGAAATCGGATCGGCGAAAGAAATATAGATTGTGCCGAACTTTTGCTTCAGGAATCGTCGCGCCCGCATCAACGCGCCTAAACTTTCCGGCTCTTTCTCTCCTCCGGCCAACTCGTGCTGGTACGCTTCTTCTTCGACGATGCGTCCGTAGTGAATCGAGACCGGCACCAAATAGAGATCGCGCCGCACTCCATCGCAGTACGCGCTCGTGATGGCGGCCAGCATTCCGAGCTTCGGAGTCAAAATTTTGCCTGTGCGACTGCGCCCGCCTTCAATGAAGAACTCTTGCGTGTACCCCTCTCGAATCAAGAACGTCAGATATTGACGAAACACCATCTTGTAGAGTTCGTTGTCTCCGAAGGTCCGGCGAATGAAGAACGCCCCTGCCGACCGGAAAAAATAGCCCATCGGGAAAAAGGCCATATTGATGCCAGCAGCGATGTGCGGCGGGCTCACAAAGTTGAGGTGAAACAGGTAGGTCAGGATCAAGTAATCCAGATGCGACCGGTGACATGGTACCAGCACGATCGGATGGTGCTTGGCCTTGTCCAAGACCTTTTGGAATCCAATCGGCTCCATTCCTTGGAACATACGGTTCCAAATCTTGTCAAAAAGGTACGCGATCCCAGCGAATACAACGCCGTTGAATTCCGAAGCCATTTCTTCAAAATAGCGTTCGGCTTCGCGGCGCACTTTCGCTTCGGTAACACCACGATCTGCAGCCAGCTTTCTAATGAGCCGTTCGGTGGGCTCGTTGTCTAAGACAATACTCTTAATCTTGCGGCGAGGCATGAGCGCGGGGCCCAGCACGAGACGTTCTTCTCTGTGGATGTATACTTGAATCGTGCGCGACAGGCGTCGCACCAGTCGTTCTTCTAGGTCGCTCTGGTAGCGGGCCAGGAATTCGCCGATGTCAATATCGGTAGCCCCGGCTACGAAGAGATCCTTGTGCTTCCACCAGTAGGTCAGCAGCTTTCGCGTGTCACTGGGGACGTCGGCCACACTCGAAACCAGTGCAGAGATGCCCGTTTCCCGGCGGCGAAAACTGTGCCCGCGGAAGAGTCCGAGGGGCACGACATGCACCGGTCGTCCACTCGTTCGCTGTGAACGTACCACCTCTCGCAAATAGTCAGTCCCGACTGGGGCCGTTCGGGGTCGGTTTCGGATCAGGTCAACAAGGCCGCGACTGCGACGGCCTCGCATGAAAACAAGGACGGCGCGTCCTGCCTCAACGTTGTCCGAACACAACTCATGGGCGTTCGCGGTCTGACCTCGCTGCGTGAAACGAGCAACGACACCGCGAATACTATCCGCCAGCGGAGCCAGTGGTAACGTCGAGACCCCATTGGCGAACGCGGCTAGCGGCAGCCCCTCTCGGCGCAGGACAAAGTTGACGAGGAAGTAGTCCAAAAAGGACCGGTGCCGCAGTACGTAGACAACGGTACCTCGCTCCGCCAAACGGCGAATTCTGGCGGCGACAGGCTCGCTCATGACGCAGTCGCCGAATAGTCGACGACCGATGCGTTCCGCGAACCAACCGAAGGTCGTCCGCATCGCGGACCTATGCTGGCTGGCCTCGCCGGGCTGTTGCGACAACGGCGCGTTTTTTTCGGCGCTCGTGGGCACGCTCATTTTAGTTTCTCAAGGCCAGCCGTGCCAAGGCGTGCCACCACTTGGCGAACGTCCTGGCAGCGGTCTCGGTGACAGATGAGGATCGTGTCTCCGGCGTCCACAACCACAAGGTCTTCAACTCCAACTAATGCCACGGGCTTGCCGCGGCTGGCGACTACATTGCCACCTGAGTCCACCGAGATCAGCGGATCACGCGAGACGTTTCCAGCCTCGTCGGCTGGCCAAAGGTCCGCCAACGCGTCCCAACTTCCGATGTCATTCCACGTAAAGTCGGCAGGGATGACTCCGATTGTGCGGCTCTTTTCCAGAACCCCATGATCAATCGAAACCGAAGGAAGCTCCGGATAGCACGCGTCAACGTGTTTCTGCGCAATCTTACGGCGGAGACGCATGGATTCCATTTTAGCCAGCGGCGCCGCCAACTCTGGCATGCACGCTTCGATTTCACGCCAGATCGCATCGGCCCGCCAAACGAACATGCCGCTATTCCAGAAGTAGTCGCCTTTCTTTAGGTAGCGCGTCGCCGTAGCGAGATTCGGCTTTTCCTTGAATGAGGACACCTTCCGCATCGCTCCACCGTCAAGGGGGCGACCCGCCCGAATATACCCGTAGCCGGTGGCTGGATGGGTTGGGATCACCCCGAAGGTCGCCAGCGCCCCGGTGCGATCTGTTTCGTCCATGGCCAACGCCAAAGTTCGTCGAAACGCGGCCTCAGGCTCGATGACGTGATCCGCCGCCAAAACCGCCATGACCCCGTCGGGATCGCGGGCCAAAACTTCCAATGATGCCCAGCCGACACACGGGGCCGTATTCCGCCCGACGGGCTCGCAAAGAATCGAGGTTCGCGGCAGCCAAGGCAGGGCATCAGCCACCGGGCGGCGAAGGTGTTTTCCCGTAACGACAAGAATGTTTTCGTCGGGAACGAAGCCCCGGACGCGCTTAGCAGTTTCTGCCAGCATCGTTTCAGAGCCAGCCAGCGCGAGAAGCTGCTTGGGAAGGTTGGTGCGACTCCAGGGCCAGAAACGAGTTCCGGCACCGCCAGCCATGAGCACCGCGAACCGGCGCCGAGCAGGAACGGAAGAAAGTATCTTGGCGTCTCCCGTCGTCACCTTGAGATGATGATCGGGGGCATCGGACAGAATTGCAAGTCCGAAGGTGCACTGAATGAAACCTCCACACGTTGTCTGCGCAGGTCGGGGCCAGTAGGTTCGCCGCCCGTGTATCTAATCGCTTCAATTATCTGGCAGGTGTTCTGCTTCACGATCTTCGCCGTGATCTGCAGCACTGTCGTGCTTTGCGCTGGGCTTGCGCTGATTTGGGCGCTGGAAGAGCGTCGCGGTGTTGCTTCGATTCCCGATCGGCCCACCCCGGCCCTTCTCGTCTGCTCGATCCTGGAGCTTGTTGCGACTGCGTTCGCAATTCTGGCTTCGCCCGTAGCGTGGATGGCCCCCCGGCCACTGTCGAAAGCGCCGCAAGCTCGCGCGGTAGCAGTCATCGCAGGATGGGGTCTGGGGCCAATCCCGGTGGCGCTGTTGGCGGCCCGCCTACGAGCGCGCGGGCGTGTGGTCCATGTTTTCCATCCCGGAACCGTTTTCAATGACCTAGACGAGCGGGTCGAACTCCTGGCCACCGCATTGGCAGACTCGTTCGAGACGACCGGCGTTGCGCTTTATGACGTCGTTACGCACGGCGATGGCGGTATCTTGCTCCGCGCCGCTGCCAACTCCTCGCCTGCCCTCGCCGAGCGCTTCGGCAATATTGTCACAATCGGGGCGCCCCATGCGGGCGTGCTTTTTGCCCACTTTTTTCGCAAAACTCGGTGGGCAACACTGCGCCCGGGTTCGCATTGGCTTGCTCGGCTGGACGGCGAAGAAAGCCTGGCGGATGGGCGACGTCACGTCACAACGATCGCGTCGGACTCTGACTGGTTGGTGTGCCCAACACGCTCCGCCCAGTACGACGCTGCCTTCAACGTTCGAACCGACCTTGTGGGGCATTTTTCGCTCCTGGCAAGCGAGCGGATTTTCGATCTCTTGACCGAAAACCTTGAGTTCGGTGTCGGCTGAGAAGTCTACCGTAGCCGGTTGGCAGGCAGTCGGCGGCCAAAGGCTTGATGTAATGGTCAGCCAACACTGCGAAATTGGTCGTCGCCGCGCCGCCCAATGGGTTCGCGAGGGCCGCGTTCTGGTCGATGATCGCCGGGCCAGACCGGGCGACGCACCGACTGCGGAGTCCCACGTAAGGGTAGATCTGACCGAAGCGCCCGTCGCGGTCGCCATTCTTCCCGCCGCCCGAATCGTTTTGGCTCGCGGGGCAACGACAATCCTGAACAAGCGGGCGGGAGCCCACACACACAAGGGGATTAGCGAACCCTCAGTGGCACGGTACCTGGAAACGCTAGGTCACGGCGCCGCCCAGATTGGCGATCGTCCGGAAGAAGCCGGCATTGTCCATCGCCTAGACCGTGACACCTCGGGCGTACTCATTGCTGCGACAGACGCGGAAACCTTCCAGCGGTTTCGGGAAGCGTTCAAAAACCATCGGGTTGAAAAGGAGTACCTGGCGCTGGTCGGTGGCCACCCGGCACCAAGTTTCGAGATCAATGTACCGCTTGCCAGGCGAGGCGCTCGCGTGGTGGCGGCTACCGTCGGCGACAAGAGTTTGACGGCCAAGACACGCGCCAATGTTCTAGAACAAGGTCGCGGATGGGCTCTGGTGCACGCGACATCATCAACTGGCGCTCCACACCAAATCCGCGCGCATCTGGCGATGGCCGGTTTCGCCCTGATCGGGGATCAAACCTACGCAGGACAGCACGCGCTTAGCGACCGAAGCGGACATTTCCTGCACGCGCTGCGCGTTCGACTTGCTAGTGAAATCGACGCCACCGCCCCGGTACCGGGGGATTTCTTATTGGAATTGGCGGCCAGAAGGCACGAAACAGCGCAGGGTTAACTGGCGACAGCAGCAGCCTTCTTTTTGGCCGCTTTCTTTCTCGCGGGTCGTGGAGGGGTCTTTGCAGCCTCGGCACACGGGGTACAAACGTTATTCACGTTAGTCTCGTCTTCGATCAGCCCCTCGTCCAGGTTGTGGCAGACCTTCTTACACAGCGCACAAACGAAGTAGATGCCCTCAAGCGTTTTGTTGATCCGCTCGCGGTTCAAGATGCGTCCCGCGAGCTTCGCGATACGAATGCTTAGAAGCTCGACGTACTGCTGCTTGATCTTGGCTCGACCGATTTCGTCGCGCGGAAGATCCTCTTCGCTGTCGGCGTCGCTAACCTCTGTCTCGTCGAATAGGCTAAACTCCGAGCCGGAAGCACTCTCTTTCTTTTTACGTGCCACCCGGACCAGTCCGCTACGAAGTCCGCTGCTTGAAGCCGCAGCCCTTGTTCTCACAAACCCAGAAGAAGCCCCTGGGTCCGTAGCCTGTGTACATCACGATGCGCGTATCATTCCCGCAATCCGGGCATAACTGCTTCGATGATGCTGCGCCGCCCTTTTGGGCCGTTTTTGCTTTCTTTGCTCCCATGATGTCCCTCTCCGCTAGATCTTGAAATGTGCAGCCCTTGCGGCCACCTACAGGATCAAAGTCTGCCGATTCTAGGAGTGACAGGGGAACCAGTCAACTGGGCGTTGAATGCTTCAGCGACCTGCAACCCTGACCTGCAACCCTGACCTGCAACCGTCACTTGCAACCGTCACTTGCAACCTTGGAGGGTTTGCTCGAATTTCGCGGCAAATGGGCGCAAAAACTGACTCTTCCTCTGCGACGACCTCTGCGACGACCTCTGCGACGAGCCCTGCGACGAGCATCCCGTCTTACCAAATGGCCGACGGGGATCCGATTATTCTCATCGACCGACGCGGTCGGCGCTACTTAAAGACCTTGCGTGCCGGGCATCGCATGACAGTTCGCGGAACAATTGTCGCGGCTGACGAACTGATCGGACGGTCCGAAGGAATCTTGGCCGGCGCTGGACAGCCCGAACGATTCCGGGTGTTTCGACCGAGCTTGGCCGAGCTGACACCACTTCTAACGAGAGCAGCCGAGCCTGTTTTTGCAAAAGATGCGGCAACCGTTCTGATTCGCGGGGACATTCGCCCCGGTCAAAGGGTCATTGAAGTGGGCGTCGGGGCTGGAGCGCTCTCTATGGTGCTTCTGCGAGCCCTGGGCCCCAACGGTCACTTGACCACCTACGAGCTACGCGAAGATCTCGCCGCCGGAGCCCGCACGACAGTCGCGACCTACGCCGGACTCGGCGAAGAACCGGAGACCTGGAATTTGCGCATCGGGGACGCCCGAGACGGATTCCAGGAACGCGACGTCGATCGCATTGTCGCTGATATGCCGGAACCCGGCACTTTGCTCGACGTGGTGGCCGAGGCCTTGGTTCCGGGTGGAATCTTTACGAGCTACGTCCCCACGGTCGTCCAACTCAAACAGACTCACGACGCGTTGACGGCACATCCGCTATTCACTGACGGCGAAACCTTCGAAATCCTCGAACGCACCTGGGTTTCCGCCGAGCAGAGTCTGCGCCCGGACCATCGAATGGTTGCGCACACCGGATTCGTCACAATCGCACGGCGCCTGGAAGGGCGAACCGCCGCCCGGCCCGAACCCGCCAAGCCTCAGGAACCGTAGCGTCGCCTCAGAATTTCGGGCAATTCGTTTACATCGCGAATGCGAGCAAGCGCCGGCGACAACGGCCGATCGCTTTCGTGGCCTTCATCGATCCACACTGCCACCAAGCCCGCATTGACTGCCCCGACAACGTCGTCGTCAAAGGTGTCGCCAATGTACCAACATTGCTCGGGGGTAACGCTGAGAAGGCGGCACGCCTGATGAAACAAAATGGACTGCGGTTTTCGGGCACCCATTTCATCGGAGATGATTGACACTTCGCACAAAGCCGAAAGACCAGTTGAGTCGAGGATCGCGCGGGCTGTCGGCCCGTGGTCGAAGTTTGAAACGAGCGCAATGCGGTAGCGTTGCGCAAGGCTCTGGAGTGTCTCGCGCCGAGCAACCGGAAACCGCACGGAAGCCGCCAAGGTGCGCATGTGACGTAGCGACATTTCTATCGCCAGCTCGTTACGCCCAACCCAAAACCCGCAACGCTCTAGGGCCACGCGAAAACGCAGTGCCGAACTCTGTTCCGTACCCGTGCGGCGCTTGCCCTCTACGACGAGCGGGCCGACGGCGTCGACTTGATCCAAGAAGGTTTCTACTTGGACGCCCTGTCCCGCCTCTGCCAATAGCTCTTCCAGACCGGGGATTGTTATCACCCGTTCTCGGTCACCGATTTGAACCCGGGGCAACGTTGACCAATCCAGGTCAACGAGCGTCCCAAACAAATCGAAGATCAGAACTTCTGGTTCGCGAACAGCAGCGTTCATAGCCGAGCGACCCTATCGCGGCGATGATTCAACATCATCCAAAATCATGTAAAGCGCTCATCAATCTCGGTGGCTATGGCTTCAGCCGCCGGGATCGGGTCAGGCAGTGGGCGTTCCAAAGCGAGTATCCTACTGAGTTCGTCGATCCAACGTTCGTCGAGCAAGTGCTCAGGGGGCACCTCGCCAACCACCTTTCGAGAAGCCAGCGCGGCTTCCAAAACCGGATCTTCAGGGAACCCACGTCGCGGCGCATACAGCAGCGGCGTTCCGGTGCCTGCCGTATCACCTAAGATTCCGTACCCGGGCTTGGACACCACGGCGTCAGCTGCAGCCACCAAATCGATCCAGGGGACTTCGGGTGGCGCTAGAATCCAGTCACTGCGCCCAGCCAGATCGGTTCTCTGGCTGGCAAGTAGCCACACGATGTCCAATCCCGTCTCGGGCAAGCACAACAGTCCCGCGCCAGCCTCGCGAAAAGCTGGCAACACCAATCTTTGTTCGAGACGAACTCCAAGCTGCTGCCGCACGTGGTGGCGTAGACGCTCGCTTCTTCGTCCGAGCACTCCTACGTCGCGGCGCGCAACGAATGCATCCATTGGCGCGCACGGCGCGAGCGCGAAAAGTAGATCTGCCTTTGCGTAGGATCCAGCCGCTCGGGCTGCGTGAGCGCCAAAGCCCATCTGCTGGTAGATCCAATCCCAGGAAAAGTTTGCGATCGCGAAGCTTGGGAGCCCTACAGCGTGCGCTGCTTCAAATGCCAACGGCGGGACATCGCCAATGACGAGGTCATACCCCTGGCGGAGCCGTTGCACGGCTGCATCCAGAACTTGAGGGGCGCAAGTCTCCCACTGGTCAAGGCGAGCGGCCGTCGCTTCACGGTTAACGTTAAGGTCGTCGACTTGGACAGCACCCGCATCCCAGGGCTGGTCGATCCATGTTGTAAAAGGAGTCAACGCGCGCGGCCACAAAGCCGGCGGTACAGTGGCGTGAACTAGGAGTTCCAACGGCCGTTTTTTCGCCAAGCACTCCAACACTTCGGCTGTGCGTATCAGGTGACCGTAGCCGTGGCGGGAAATCCCGACGGCGACCTTGAGACTAGCGCGGGTCAGTCTGATTCCGGGGATTGAGCGGCAGCCGTCGTAGAAAAGGATGCACCACAACCACACGAGTGCGCGGCATTGGGATTCACAAACTTCAGACCAGCTCCGTACAGCCCGTCGTCAAAGTCGAGAAGAGTCCCGCGCAGTTGCTCAACGCTGTCGGAAGCAACGAAAACCGCAACGTCATCAATGTCGTAGTGGATGTCGGCCTCTTCAGGAGAATCCGTAAACTTAATAGAGTACTCGTAGCCCGAGCAACCGCCCTTGGTCACCGAAAGCCGCAACGCCAGATCAGTGCGGCCATCGGATTCCATCGCGGCACGCACGCGAGCCACGGCACTTTCGGTGAGGTCTACAATTCGTTCGCTGTGTTGTTGTTCCATGATTTCCTACTTTCAAGATAACATCGCCGGGCGTCGTCGCAATGGCGACCCCCTTTTCTGTGATGAAGCCACCCAACGCCCCAACTAGTAGCCTGCCCAGCGCCCTACCCAGGAGCCAACTTCGCTCTGAGGTTTTCGCTGCTGCCCGCGAGCTCGGCTTCGCTGCCTGCGGCGTCACCGATGCAGCCCCCCTGGATTGCGGCTCTTTGCTCGACAGTTGGGTGGATGCCGGCCGACACGGCGACATGGGATACCTTGCCCGGCCCTCTTCCACTCGATGTGACCCCGGCGGGCGATTGACCAAAGCGCAAAGCGTCATCGTGGTAGCGTGGCCCTACGAGCTTCGAGCCAGTGCCGTGCTCGATTGGCGCGGCGAGCTTCGAGGCCGGGTTGCCGCCTATGCCCTGGCGCGTGACTACCACGACGACCTCGGCCAACGCCTATCTCGCCTTGCCACGATCCTGTCCGAGCTTTGTGGCGCCTCCAGCGCCATCCACGTGGACGGCGGGCCGCTGGTCGAAAAACATCTGGCTCGTCGCGCAGGCCTAGGCTGGTACGGCCGCAATACGAACATCCTAACAAAACACCGGGGCTCTGCGTTGCTGCTGGGATGCCTGGTGACCGATGTCCACCTAGAGCCCGACGCCCCCTTCATCGACGATCATTGCGGAGAGTGCCGTGCCTGTGTCCCTGCCTGCCCGACCGACGCTCTCGGCGATGGTCCGACCATCGACGCACGTCGATGCATTTCTTACCTCACGATCGAACAGCGCGGCCCGATCGCGCACGAATTGCGGCCACAAATGCACGAGTGGGTCTTCGGCTGCGACGTTTGCCAGGATGTCTGTCCCTGGAACGAAACCGATGCCGCGAATCACGAGCGCCAGTGGCCGTGGTTGCCAGGGTTGTTGTTTCTGACCGAGGACGAGTTTCGACATCGTTTTCGCGGCACCCCCCTGCTCAGAGCCAAGCGCCGCGGCTTGGCCCGCAACGCGGCGATCGTGCTGGCCAACACCGGCAATCCCGACGCAATTCCGGTGCTGACACGGGCCTTGCTCGAGCACGACGAACCGTTGGTTCGTGCTCACGCCGCGTGGGGTCTTGCCGCACTGGCACCGAACAGCGCACAAGCGGCTCTACACCGGGCTTTGGCTCGCGAACGAATTCCGCCGGTACGCGATGAGATAGAGCGCGCGTTGCGCGGTTGACCCTTTGCGTGAATGGTAGCACCCTCCTGAAGCTTCGCCGTTTTTGGGCAGTTCTCATGCGCTTTTCGACTCGCCCTGCCCATTCTTTCGCCTTCAATTTAGCCCCAAGTGCGCGGGCAATCGCATCATGATCGAGATGAACGGATTGCTCCTGGCCTGTGTGTTGCCGTTTCTCGGTGCACTGCTCCTGCCCCTGATCTCGGGACCTCGCACGCGGACTGCAGGTTTTGTCGCCCTTGGTGTCGTGCTGGCGTCGCTAGCCTCGATGGCGTGGGCAGTGCCCGACTTTCTCGACCACCCGCGGGTTATTTCGATTCCTTGGGCTTCATCGATCGGTCTGAGCTTTCGCCTCTATGCGGACGGACTTGCAGCACTTTTTGGCCTCCTGATCACTGGCGTTGGGGCTGCGATTTTCGCTTTCGCGGCCTTTTATCTTGGCCCGGACGAGAACCGCCGACGGTTCTTCATCTTCTTGCTGGCCTTCATGGGCGCGATGCTTGGGGTCATTTTCGCCGGCAACCTGATTTCCCTCTTTGTCTTTTGGGAACTGACCAGCGTTACCTCGTTCCTCCTGATTGGGTTCTGGCATCGTCGCGAAGAGTCCAGGGACGGTGCGCTCAAGGCGCTAATCGTCACTTCCAGCGGCGGCCTGGCGATGCTGGTCGGGTTCATCTTGCTCGGCAATATCGCCGGGACCTTCGACATCGATGTGCTTTTGGCTCGACGCGATCTCGTCGGAGCTCATCCCCTTTCCGGGGTTGCGGCTATGCTCATCGCGGCAGGGGCAATCACCAAATCGGCGCAATTGCCGTTTCACCTGTGGCTGCCTTCGGCCATGGAGGCCCCGACTCCGGTCAGCGCATTCCTTCACGCTGCGACTATGGTCAAGGCCGGGCTCTACCTCGTCGCGCGGCTAGGTCCTGTACTGTCGGTTACCCCACTGTGGACTCCGCTGCTTTCCTGGCTCGGCTTGCTGACGATGGTGTGGTGCAGCGTGTTGGCGCTTCGCCAGCGTGACCTGAAGGGCGTCCTTGCGTTTTCCACGGTCAGTCAGCTCGGGCTGATTTTGTCGATGCTTGCAGTAAGCCAACCACAGGCCACGGCTGCGGGACTGTTTCAGTTGCTTAACCACGGTCTTTTTAAGGGGGCGTTGTTTCTGGTTGTCGGCATCATTGAGCACCAGGCTCACACCCGTGACCTGATGTCGCTGGGGCCCTTACGCCGCCAGATGCCCTGGTCTTGGGCGATCATCGCCCTGTGCGCCATGTCTATGGCCGGAGTGCCGCCGCTTGGAGGGTTCATTTCCAAGGAGATGTTCCTAACCGAGGCGTTGAATCGTGGGCCTATCTTTGCCGCGGTGGCGTTAGCCGGTGCCGTCGCCACTGCGGGCTATTGTTTCGCGCTGGCAATTGGCTTGGCACGCGGCCGGGTCGCTGAAAAGGATTCGCCGCATGCGCACGATCCCGGCCGGGCGCTATTGGCAAGCCCAATGCTCTTGGCGGCGGGCGCGCTCGCCCTCGGTATTGCCCCGCAGTTTTTTGCTGGCGACTTGATAGAAGCAGCGACGCGCGGCGCCACGGGCGACGGGCACGCCCATGTGCATCTTGCTCTGTGGCACGGCTTCGGCGCTCCGCTGGCGCTTAGTGGTGTCGCGATCACAGGCGGGTTGGGTCTGGCAATGCTGTGGTGGATGCGACGCGAGCCGCTGCCACCCGTGCTGTGGTCCGATCGGGTTTACCAGGCGTTCCTCACGTTCCTAGAGACCCGTTCACGACGCCTAACCGACGCCTACATGAGCGGCCTGCTGTGGCGTTACCTATCGGTGATTTTCGGAGTTGCCATCGCAGGGGTGTTCTCCGTCTTCTTCGCTTTGGGCATTCCATCGTTCAACGATTGGCCATCCCGTTCACCAAAACCGTTTGAAATGATCGTCAGCCTTGCAGCGTTGGCCGCCGTAGCGGGGACCGTTTTTGCGCCCACGCGCCTGGCCGCGATCATGGCGCTGGGCGCGAGCGGCTACTGCCTCGCTCTGCTTTTCGAGCTTCTAGCTGCGCCTGATCTTGCACTGACGCAGATCATGGTTGAAACGATTTCAGTGGCCCTGTTTCTTGCCACATTCGTCTTTTTGCCACCGTTTCCGGCCGCCGCTGACCGGCGACGATTTCGGCCGGGGCATTTTTGCCTCGCCCTCACCGTCGGGATCGGTGTTGCAGGGCTCATGTCGTTACTACGTGGACATCGTGTGGCTCCCAGTATCTCGGAGTACTATCTCGATAACAGCGCTTTGCTTGCGGGCGGCCGCAACGTCGTCAACGTGATCTTGGTCGACTTTCGAGGCCTCGATACCATGGGTGAAATCACTGTGCTCGGTGTGACCGCCTTGGCCGCATACAGCCTGATCAAGTTGCGTCCAGAACGCCCAAGCGATGAACCTGCAACCAACGATGGTACTGAGGCGACGCCATGACGGATTCGCTAATTCTCCGTGTTGTCGTGCGCTTCGTGCAGCCGTTGCTACTAGTTTTCGCGTTCTATCTTTTTATGGCCGGACACAACGCGCCCGGTGGTGGATTCATCGCAGGCCTTCTGGCCGCAGCCGCAATCCTGCTTCGCTACTTGGCGCTCGGTCGGCACCGTAGCCATGAAACAGAGGGCGCGTTTACGAATGTGATCGCTGTCGGGCTACTCGTAGCGTTGGCCACGGCAACCGCCCCCCTGCTGTTCGGGAATGCGTTCTTTACCCAGACGAACGGACACCTAGCGTTGCCGTTCGGCGGTGATTTTCATTGGTCAACCGCTTCCCTGTTCGACCTCGGCGTTTTCATCGTTGTTATCGGCAATGTCATCACCGTGCTGCGGGCGATGACCGACGGAGAGTGACCAGATGGACTCTCTGATTCTCATCGTTGTCGCGGCTTTCGTTACCGGAGGTGTGTATTTGGTACTGGACCGGACGCTGCTTCGTGTGGCACTCGGTTTGGGCCTGCTCTCGAATGGGACAAATTTGTTCCTGCTTAGCTCGGGGGGACTCGCTGGAAGTGCAGCACCAATTCTTGAAGAGGAGCGCGGCGGCGGGGCTCTTGGCCACACAACGTTAAACCAAGCCGCCGCAATCGCCGACCCGCTCCCCCAGGCGTTAATTCTAACCGCGATCGTGATTTCGTTTGGCGTAACAGCCCTGTTGCTGGTCATCGCCTACCGTACTCACCAAAGCTACGACAGTGACGACCTAGCCGAACTGCACGGGAGGCTTCACGATGAGTAGCCTACTACCCGTTCTACCCGTGGCTCTGCCCATGCTGGCGGGCGCTACTTTGATCCTGCTACGCGAACGACTGGTACTTTCTCGCATCGTTGCGGTTGCGGCCAATATTTCCACCCTGGTAGCAGCCTTGATGCTCGTGGAACGGGTACGCACCGACGGAATTCAAACGTTGGCGTTCGGGGGATGGTCGGCTCCATTCGGCATCGTCTTTGTTGTAGACATGTTGAGCGCGCTGATGTGCGCGGTGACGATGATCGTTTCGACGGCCACTCTTGTCTTCGCGACGTGCAGCTTGGATGAGCGGCGAGAACGCTACTTTTTTTACGCGTTTTTTCAGTTCTTGCTGATGGGGGTGAACGGCTCGTTTTTGACCGGTGACATTTTCAACCTGTTTGTATGGTTCGAAGTCATGCTGGTGAGTTCCTATGCGTTGATGTCGTTGGGTGGCGAAGCATACCAGCTCAATGAAACGTTTAAATACGTAGTGATCAACGCGGTCTCCTCGACGCTTTTTCTGTTTTCGGTGGGCCTTCTTTACGCGCTAACCGGAACACTTAATATGGCCGACTTAGTCGGCAAAATCGGAGCGATCGAATCGCCGGCATTGGTCGGAGTACTGGCGGTCCTGTTTATGACCGTGTTCGCTACCAAGGCCGCCCTATTCCCTGTCTACATGTGGTTGCCACGCTCGTACTTTGCGCCGCCGACCGTGATCTCTGGCCTGTTTGGAGGACTACTCACCAAGGTGGGCGTGTACGCACTCTTCCGTGTCGTGACACTGTGGTTCTGGGACGTAGCCTTTGTGGGCCCGGTCTTGTTGTTCGTGGCCGGCGCAACGATGCTTTTCGGTGTGCTGGGTGCCCTGTCTCAGTGGGACATGAAGCGGGTTCTCTCCTACCACATCGTTTCCCAGATCGGTTACATGATCATGGGATTGGGGTTGCTTACTCCTGGAGGCCTGGCAGGTGGGATCTTTTACATGATCCACCACATTCTGGTGAAAACCTCATTGTTCCTGGTTGCAGGAGCCATAGAGAAATCGCGCGGAACCACCCACTTAAAACGACTAGGCGGGATCATCGACACAGACCCGGTTCTGGCGGCATTATTCTTCACCGCAGGGTTGGCGCTTGCCGGTGCCCCGCCGCTGTCCGGTTTCATCGCCAAATTGTTGTTGATCGATGCTGGGCTGGAAAGCGGCGCTTGGTTGATCGTTGCCACTAGCGTCGTGGTAAGCTTCCTGACCTTGTTTTCGATGATGAAGATTTTCCGTTACGCGTTCTGGCGCGAAGAGGGAGCGGCATATATTGCGAGCTCGGGCGCGCGGACTCGACTGGCCGCTGTAGGCGTGCTCGTCACACTCTCGCTTGCGCTCGGCTTGGGCGCTGAGGTTGGCTTCCCCTATGCGGAGCTCGCAGCGAAACAATTACTGGATCCTGCGGGCTACGTTGCCGCGGTACTCGGCCCGGGAGTTTCACCATGACGCTCTTCGCCAAGCCGATCGCAGCAATCCGACTGGCAATCAGTTTTCTTTTAGAGCTGGTCAAATCAAACCTCGCGGTCGTACGCATCGTCATGCACCCGCGGTTGCCGATTCGCCCCGGAATCATCGCTTACCGCACTACGTTGCGCACGCAGATCGGACTGGCGACGCTAGCGAACCTCATCACGTTGACCCCCGGAACTTTAACGCTGGATGTAGATCAAGAAGCCGGCCTGTTGTTCATTCACACGATTGCGATCGACAACCCTCAGTCGGTCTGCGATTCAATTCGTGCCGCGTTTGAGGTGCACATCGCTGTGCTTGAATCATGATCGAAACCGTCGCCCCCTTCTGTCTCGTGTTACTCAGTATCTCCATGTTACTGCCCTTGTACCGGATCGTACGTGGGCCAAGCATGCCGGACCGCGCCGTGGGCGCGGATGCTTTGACCACCCACGTGATGGCGATCGTTGTCATCGCCAGCATTGCCTCAGCAACGCGGGTCTACATGGACGCGGTTATGGCGTTGGCGGTACTTGGATTTTTCGGCACAGTCGCAGTCGCGAAGTACATTCAGGAGGGTAAGGCCATTGATTGATGTCATCGCCTCACTCCTGCTTCTCGCCGGCACCTTCTTCATGGTCCTAAGCTCGGTTGGTCTGATTCGCTTACCCGACGTTTACGGCAGACTTCACGCTGTCACCAAAGCATCAACGTTAGGCATGGCGGGAATCCTAAGTGCGGCTGCACTGTATTTTTACAGTCTACATACGACCGTTGGCGCCGAGCTTATCGTGATGGCTTTCGTGATGCTGACCAATCCGGTCGGCGGACACATGATCGCTCGCGCAGCCTATCTGACCGGAGTCCCGATGACCGACGCGTCCGTAATGGACGAAATGCGAAGAGCTGGCGAGATGTCAGGAGCGAAACACGACCAGGCGTAGGACGCCCTGCTAAAGAGGTTTGGTTGCTTCGACGATAGTGAACAACGACGTTGCCGACGACTTGTAACGCCGGTCGATTCGAAGCTTCGATCCGGCGAACAGATCGTTCAGGCTTAACCGTGTACTCCAGCCGAGGTAACGCGTCACAGGATCAACTGCGTTAACCACCCCTCGAATGAGCGCCCGCTCACTGCTGAAGTGGTTAATGATAGTGACTCGGCCACCCGGACGACAAACACGCTCCATCTCGGCGAGCATACGATGAGGGTCTGGAACGACCGTAATCACGTGAAAAGTGGTGACGACGTCGAAGCTTTCGTCGGGGAAATCGAGATTCAGCGCATCGCCTTGGCGCAGTGCGATATGGTCGTGCTGGCCCGGAACCTTTTTTTGCTCCGCGTAGTCGAGCATCTCCTGCGACAAATCCATCGCCGTAACGCTACAGGTCGCGGGATAAGCGTCGAGTGAAAGTCCGGTGCCGACGCCAACTTCCAAGACGCGGGTGCCCTCGCCTAGTTCCGTATTCGACATCACCCATTCGATGCGGCGTGCGAACACCCGCTCAAACACGTGGTCGTAGAAATGCGCCTTATCGGAATAAATCCGACTTGAGTGCGGCTCTTTGGCAGCCGCTCCCGTACCCCCATTGTCTCCTGGCTTCAAACCCATTTTTTGCTCGTCCTGTCCATCATCGAGTCCCCCCCGCTAACGTTGACACGTCTCCGGGTTAACTCCGCGCCAGAGATGATTCAAGTGCTGTTGACAGCCACCACTGGATACGGTGCGAAAGGATTATCCCCAAATCAGGTCTTTTGAGTCACGTTTGGCACTTCTTCACCGATGAAATCGCCGCCCCAATATTCGACAATGGGGCTCGCGATAAAGATCGAGGAGTACGTTCCGGCGCTGAGTCCGATGATCAACGTAAAGGCGAAGGCATGAATGACCCCTCCGCCAACAAAAAACAGCGCGAACAGAACCATAAGCGAAGTGCCCGTAGTCAGGATCGTGCGCGACAGGGTTTCGTTTACGCTGCGATTGATCAGTCCTATCAAATCGCCCTTCCGGACTCGCTTCATGTTCTCGCGAATTCGATCTGAGACAACCACCGTGTCGTTGACCGAATATCCGATCACCGTCATCAGCGCGGCGACTACCGTCAGGTCCACCTCGACGCCAGCCAGCGAAAGCGCTCCGGCGGTCACCAACACGTCATGAATTAGCGCAATCCCGGCTCCGATCCCGAAACGAACTTGGAAGCGTATCGCGATGTACGCGCCCATCGCCAACGTGGCGAACAACACCGACAATAGCCCGCGCCGTCGCAGCTCTTTGCCTACACGAGGGCCGACAATTTCGGTGCGCTTCTCAACCAAACCTCTATCACTGAAGGCGACGGCGAGCGCCTCCTTGAGTTCCTGGTCGCGACCACCATCGACGGCCTCGTCCACGGCTATTGGTACCCGGAGTAGGAACTCGCCGGTCCCCTTTCCGAACTCTTGAACAGAGACTTTCCCGTCCGCTTGATCTGCGACTGCCGCCCGGACTTCTGCCGTCGTCACGCTCGAATCCATGCCGACGTGCAGCATTATGCCGCCCGTGAAGTCGATCCCGTAGTTCGGCCCCCCTTGGGCAATCAGAGAGACCAAACCAGCCGCAATAACGATCGCCGAAAAAGCGAAAGCCACGGGGCGAGCCTTAATGAAATTGATGTTGACACCGGGCTTAACAATCTGAAACACAGGCCACCCCTCCTAAATACTTATGCCATCGGCGCCGCGACCGGCAGCCGAAAGATCGTGTAAGAGGCGCGCAAAAAACACAGTGCTAAACAGCGTGCTCGCGATACCAATACATAGTGTGAGCGCGAAACCCCGAATGGGGCCAGAGCCAAACTGGAACAGGATAAGACCGGCCAAAAACGTGGTGACGTTCGAGTCCAAAATCGCCGGGATCGCGCGATTGTAGCCGGAGTCGATGGCCGCAGACGGGGCTTGGCCAAGCGACAGCTCTTCTCGAATCCGTTCGTTCACCAGCACGTTGGCGTCCACGGCCATACCTAAAGTCAACACAATGCCCGCGATGCCAGGCAACGTCAGCGTTCCTTCAAACGCGGCCAACACAGCCAGCAGCAGCAGCACGTTCAAAATCAAGGCGGTATCGGCGATTAGCCCAGCGCCGCGGTAGTAGATCGCCATGAAAATGATGACCAACACCCCGCCTAGCACGAAAGAGCGTGTACCAGCCTGAATCGAATCGCGGCCCAGAGAAGGCCCAACGGTTCGTTCTTCGGCGATGACGACAGGCGCAGGTAACGCGCCAGCTCGCAAGACAATCGCCAAATCACGGGCCTCATCGAGTGAGAAATTACCTGTGATTACGGCGCGGCCTCCGCCGATACGCTCGCGAATCGAAGGGGCACTTTGCACGTTGCCGTCGAGCACAATTGCCATACGGCGTCCGGTATTCTCAGAAGTCACCCGCTCAAAAATCCGCGCGCCGCGACTGTTTAATGTAATCGAAACGAACGGTGCTTCACCAAACTGTCCAGGACGGTGGCGCGCATCGGAAATCACTTCGCCCGACATCAGAACCGTCGGCTCAACCGCGTAGGAAACTTGATACGGATTGCGCGTCACAGGATCGGTTTCGGTGCCGGTCAGCGTTTCCAAGCCCGGAGCGGAAGGATCTTCCGACACAAGCTTAAACTGCAATTGGGCCGTTCTACCGATCAGGCGCTTCGCACGGTCAGCATCGTCGACCCCTGGAAGTTGAATCAGAATCCCGCTGGATCCGGTTCTGGTAATGGTCGGTTCCGAGACGCCAAACTCATCGACACGGTTTCTAATGGTCTCGACGGCTTGATCGATCGCGAGCTCGCGAATGTTCTCGATTTCCTGATCAACCAGCTTGTACCGGCGCAGGTTGCCCTGCTCTGCACCAACCGGTTCAATGTTGCCGTAGGTGTCAGCCAGATACTGCTTCAGTTCGTCATCGCGCGAGCGGCTGACGACTTCGAAGCGCATCGTTGCTTGGCCTTCACGATGCCACTCTCGTGTCGCAATCTCTTTCTCGCGCAGTTCGGAACGAAGCTGTTCCATCATCAGGTCAACCGAGTTCTCGACCGCACGTTCGGCTTGAACCTCAAGCACCATGTGGATCCCACCTTGGAGATCGAGTCCAAGGTGGATGGGGTCGTGCGGCAATGCGGCCTCCCACCAACCCGGCATCTTCACACCAGCGGTTGGCAACAATAGGAGAGCACAAAAGCCAATAACGATTGTCGAAGTTATAATACGCCAGCGATACGCCACCGCTCAGCCCTCCTGTTTGTTGCCGCCTTCGCGGCTTGCGATCTTGTCGCGTTCCATTCGTACCTTCACCCCATTAGCGACCTCGAGCATGATTGATTGCTCTTTCACTTCGACGATCGTTCCGAAAAGCCCAGAAGTAGTGACCACCCGGTCAGCTTTTTTGAGCGATGCGACAAGCTCGGTGTGCTCTTTGGCCTGTTGCTGCTGAGGTCTGATCAGCAGGAAGTAAAATACTGCCAGAATGAGCAGCAGCGGAATGAACTGCTGAAAAGCCTCTCCTCCCACCTGAGCGAGAATGATAGGGCCCATAGACTCGTTGAACGTCATGCAGTGTCTCCGTTGTAGCGTGCGAGAAACTCGCCGCGAAATCTTTCATAGTCGTCCGCAGCCAACGCGGCGCGGATGTCGCCCATAAGGCGTTGATAAAATGTGACATTGTGAAGGCTCGCCATTGACGCGACGAGCATTTCGCCTCGCTTGGCAAGATGGTGAAGGTAGCCCCGGCCAAAGCGCCCACAGCAGTAGCAATCACACCCTTCTTCGACCGGTGCAGTGGAAAGCTTGTGTGAAGCGTTGCGGATGTTGATAACGCCGTCGCGCGTAAACAGGTGTCCGTTGCGCGCATTGCGCGTCGGAATCACGCAGTCGAAGAGGTCGTAACCCCAACCTGCCAACCACACGAGATCTATTGGTGTTCCCATTCCCATCATGTACCGCGGCTTGTGAACCGGCAGCATCGCAGCGCTTGCCTGCCCTACTCTCATCGTTTCGCCGTGATCCTCACCGACTGATAACCCGCCTACCGCATAGCCAGGGAAATCCAGCTCCGCCAAGGCGTCAGCATTGGCGCGTCGCAAGTCCTCGAACAGGCCGCCCTGCATGATCGCGAAAAAGGCGGTTCCCTCGGCAGCCGCGCCCGCTTTTTCAGATGCAGTGCGCGCCCGGCGAGCCCAGCGCAGCGTACGATCAGCGGCGCGAGCCATTCGGTCGCGGTCTGTACCGTCTGCTTCCAGCGCGTCGAACACCATGCCGACATCGACTCCAAGGGCGAGTTCTATGGCGACCACGCTTTCAGGCGTCAGCTGGGTCTTCGTCCCGTCGATCGGCGACCGCAGAACGGCCCCGTCTTCATTGATCTTCACATGCTCAGCTAACGAGAAGAGCTGATAGCCGCCGCTGTCGGTCAAAATGGGCCGATCCCAGCCCATGAAACGATGCAAGCCGCCGAGATTACTAATGGTTTCAGCGCCCGGTCGCAACGCCAGGTGGTATGCGTTGGCCAGCAGGATCTGTGTACCGGCCTCCTCAAGCTCACGCGGAGCGAGACCGCGCACGGTACCGTAGGTCCCCACAGGCATGAATGTCGGGGTCTCTATTTCGCCGTGGGCCAGTTGCAGTTGGCCGGTGCGCCCCCCCTCGCGGGTTGGGACGCCGATCTGGAAAGAGGCGTTCATTGCGTTTTGTAGGTTCGGGCTCGGCCGCGTCACAGAATCAGCATGGCATCGCCGTAGCTGTAGAAGCGGTAACGCCGAGCCACGGCTTCATTGTAGGCTTGCCGGACACGTTCTTCGCCAGCAAACGCTTGGATGAGTGCGAGCAGGGTTGATCCTGGCAAATGGAAGTTCGTAAGCAGCGCTCCGACCGCCCGAAACTCGTGTCCGGGCTTGATGAAAATGGACGTGTCGGCCTCGTGGCTATCAACGACACCAGTCGCCGCAGCCGCCGCTTCGAGGGCTCTGACGGTCGTCGTCCCGACCGCCAAAACGGTGCGCCCCTCGGCCTGGGCACGGCCAACCGCTGCTGCCGTCGAGGCCCCGACCCGATAGTGCTCGGCGGCCATGTGATGCGTCGCAATCGATCCCCGGATTGGCGTAAACGTACCCGGTCCTACATGGAGCGTAATAGTCTCAAACTCATGACCTCGCTGGGCGATTGAGGCCAATACCTCATGTGAAAAATGAAGTCCTGCGGTGGGTGCTGCTACCGATCCGGCTGGCTGCGCGTAGACCGTCTGATAGCGACGCCGGTCTTCCAAACTCGCACCCATTCCGCCACGGATATAGGGCGGCAGCGGGACCTCACCATGGCGCTCCACAAGATCAGCGATCGTAACCGATGGTCCGCCCGCAGCGCGGACCTGGCAGCGCCCCCCTACGGGTTCCCCGACGACCTCAACAGCGGCTTCCAGATCCTCGCCTTCTAGGTCCTCGCCGTCCGAGCGAACCAGCCTGAGTCGCTCGCCATCTCGAAGCCCCTTGCCGCTGCGAAACATCGCGGCGACAGGTTCGGCACCAAGACCCAGGATCAGCAGCTCAACCTTGCCGCCGGTCGGGCGACGCGCGAAAAGCCTGGCCGGAAACACCGCAGAATCGTTCGCCACGAGCAGCGCGTGCTCGGGGAGATACTCGGGTAGGTCCCGAAACGTGTGATGCTCGATCGTGTCTCGCGCGCGATCCACGACCATCAGCCGTGAATCTTCTCGCCGCGCCGCAGGGTGCTGGGCGATCAGTTCCTCCGGCAGCTCGTAGGTAAGGGGTCCGGTCCAGCAGGCCGCGCCTTCGCCAGCCTGCTCGGACACCTGAGCACATTCACTCATGCGACCTAGGAGGTTGAGTCGCGCTCGATCTTCTGTTTCGCCAGATCGATCATCGGACTCAACAGGTCCACCGGGACCGGAAGAATCACGGTCGTGGAATGCTCAGAGGCAATCTCGCCGATGGTCTGCAAGAAGCGTAGCTGAACTGCCACTGGGTGCTCTCCCATGATTTTGGCCGCATCGGTGAGTTTCTGCGAGGCCTCGAATTCACCCTGCGCGTGGATCACCTTCGCTCGCCGATCTCGTTCGGATTCTGCCTGACGCGCCATCGCTCGCTGCATCTCGTGCGGCAGGTCAATGTGCTTCACCTCGACCGAAACCACCTTGATCCCCCATGGGTCAGTCGCGTCGTCGAGTATTTCCTGAATTCGATGGTTAACCTTTTCTCGCTCCGCCAACAGCTCATCGAGTTCGGCCTGTCCACACACGCTGCGTAGCGTTGTTTGGGCAAGTTGTGAGGTCGCGTAGAGATAATTTTCGACTTCCACTACCGCTTTGCTCGGGTCCAGAACGCGGAAATACAACACCGCGTTGACCTTCACCGAGACGTTGTCGCGGGTGATGACATCTTGCGATGGCACATCCATGGTGATCGTTCGCATATCGATGCGAAGCATCTTCTCAAGCCCCGGGATGACGTAGATAATTCCGGGCCCCCGGTGGGGCACCAAACGTCCAAGGCGCAGAATCACCGCGCGCTCGTACTCCTTCATTACCTTGAGTCCACTGGCGACGAGCAACACTGCCATGCCGACGATATAAACAAATGACATCGCTTTAACTCCTTTCTTCGTTGGATTCGGCCACGCGCACACGCATGCCCTCTACCTGTTCGATCACAACTGCAGCTCCCGCAGCGATCGGCTGCTCGCTGCGGGCGTTCCAAATTTCACCGTGAACCTTGACCGTGCCGCGCTTACCGATCGCACTGCTGGCAACACCGACTTCACCCACGATTCCTTCCGAGCCTGTACGTGGGCGTCTGCGACGATCCGACACGAACAGCATCAGTATCGCCGAGACGCAGCCGGCGAATGTCATCACCGTTGCTGCGATCAAGCGACGATCGACCAGTAACCCAGAATCCGGCGTGTACAGGAACAATGAACCGAGCGTCAGTGCCGCAATCCCACCAACTCCCAACACACCAAAGCTGGGCGTGAAAAACTCAGCCAGCAAAAATCCCATCCCGAGCAACACCAGACTCATCGCCACCAAACTGATTGGGAGAACCTGTGCCGCCATCAACGCCAACAGCAAGCAGATCGCTCCAATGACGCCAGGAAAAATTGAGCCAGGATTCGAAATCTCCATGTAGAGGCCAAGCATGGCGGCCATCATCAGCAAGTAAGCAATGTTCGGATCGGCGACAACGCTGAGTACGCGCTGACGCAGTGTCATCTCCACTTCGACGACATGGGGACCGCCGTCAGCAAGCACAGCACCAAAGTCCAGGATCATCCGACCACTACCAAGCTCGATTTCTTTGCCCTCACACTTACGTAGGAGTTCGGCTAAATCGGCAGCTACGAAATCAACAACACCAAGCTCTACCGCTTCGGTCGCGGTGATCGACACACTTTCGCGAACCGCCTTCTCCGCCCACTCGACGTTGCGACCGCGACGCTCGGCAATCGCGTTTCCAAACGAGGCCGTAAAATTTTCAACCTTCTCGCGCATATCGCCCTGGATGTCTTCACCCTGGCCACCGACGGGATGAGCCGCTCCAATCGTCGAGCTTGGGGCCATCGCCGCAATATGTCCGGCCATCGTGATGAAAACACCCGCCGACGTCGCGCTCGCGCCAGACGGCGAAACCCAAATCAAAACGGGCAATGGCGCGGCCAACAAGGTCTGGACCATGGTTTGCGTTGAATTGAGCAGCCCCCCGGGGGTATCGAGTTCGATGATCAACGCGGCCGAGCCCTGCGCGGTAGCCCGGTCGATAGCACTGGAGAGGTAGTCGCCGACCGCAGGGGTGATCGGTCCGGCGATGACCATGCGATGGACGGTCCGAGTTGCCAGCGCGAGCGGATTCTCTTCGCTTTGCGTAATGGCGGACGCAGCTAGCTCAGCTTGCTCCCCTTGAGCGGGAGCGATCTCTTCGGTTTGACCGGGAGGACTCTCTTCAATGGCTTGCACCGTAGACGCTGTCCCCGCTGCCCCCACTGCAGCAGTCAACGCGGCAGCGAACACACCGGCAAGCAACCATATCTTTCGTCTACCCACCATTGCGTTCTCCAGGTACCGGCTTTCCGAGTTTCGCCAAAACCGACTTCACGTCGGCCCATACATCGCGCTTACCAGAAGGCGTACGCAACAAGTAGGCTGGATGAAATGTCGGCATCACGGGAATTTGTCCGTAGTTGTGCCAGGTTCCTCTCATGCGCGTGATCGGTGTCCGCGAACGCAACAACACATGGCTGGCAAACTTTCCAAGAGTGATAATGACCTGCGGTGCAACCAGCTCAACTTGACGAGCCAGAAACTGCTCGCATGCAGCGATCTCGTCTGGCTGCGGGGCACGATTACCCGGCGGTCTACATTTCACAACGTTGGCGATGTAGACGCTGGCGCGCGGCATCCCCATGCCCTTTTCGATAATGTCGGTGAGCAATTTTCCCGCACGCCCAACGAACGGCTCCCCTTGCAGGTCCTCGTCCTCGCCTGGCCCTTCACCGACGAACATCAACTCTGCATTCGGATTTCCAACACCGTAAACAATGTTTGTCCGCCCATCGCACAATTTGCAGCGACGACAATCTCCCAGCACTTCCTGCAACTGATCGAGGGTCGTTGCCTGGCGAATTCCCGGCTCGGTGAGAACATCGGGCATAGCCACGTTGGGCCGACCCGGCGTTGGCGCAACGTTGGACCCGGACTGTTCGGACTCTCCCGACTCTCCCGATAGTGGCAAGTCGGGCTCAGGACCCGGCTCTGATCGCGCTTGGGTCAAAGGATCAGGGGCGATCGGGGTATCGACCTCGGCGTCATGCGAGACCGCACCTTCGGTGTCAGCAGCGCAAACGGCAAAACTGCCCAATGGGCGACGGGGAATCCAATCAGTCCCTAGCGCCAAATCGCGGGCCAGCCATGCGCGTGCCGATCGCCGTGCGTCATCCACGGTACTGTCTTAGCAGTGGTAGCGAGGCGATTCGAAAGCGCTGGGACTATTTGAGCGTTGCATGCAGGGCCGCCACGCGGTCCAGGATCCGATCCGCGAGTTCGTCCTTGCCCAGAAGGCCGGTGTCTTCGTGGTCACCTGAGGCCGAATAGAGCACGGCCCTGTTGGTTGAAACTTCGAACCCCGCGTCGCTGGCACTGACGTCATTCGCAACAATGAGGTCTAGGCCTTTGCGCGCCAGTTTCTCTCGAGCGTAGCGCTCGAGATCCTGGGTCTCAGCGGCAAAACCGACCAGAATGCGGTTTCCCTTGCGCTCGCCCAACCCGGCCAGAATGTCGTCGGTCGGTTCGAGTTCAATGCTTGGCGGCGTCTGATCGGTTTTCTTTATTTTTTGATCGACGCTGTCCCGCGGTCGGAAGTCCGCGACCGCAGCAACCATAACGACCGTGTCAGCATCTTCGGACGCCGCAGACATCGCATCTTTCATCTGTGCAGCGGTTTCGACACGGACCATCAAAACTCCGCGAGGAGTGGCCAACGCAGTCGGGCCCGCGACAAGCGTAACCCTTGCCCCGCGACGTGCCGCCGCTCGGGCAACCTCGTACCCCATGCGTCCACTTGAACGGTTGCTGAGATAGCGAACCGGGTCGATCGCTTCGCGCGTCGGGCCCGCCGATACCGCCACATGGGTGTTCGCTAGGTCCTGCGGAGTCAGCGCTGCCGCGATTTCAAATAGTAGATCGTCGGGATCCGGTAACCGCCCTGCCCCCTGATAACCGCAGGCAAGCTCACCTTCATCGCTATCCACGATGCGGTAACCAAAAGATTTAAGCTCGGCGAGATTTCGCACCGTCGCCGGATGGTCGAGCATGTTCGAATTCATCGCCGGGGCGACGACCACTGGCGCTCGTGTAACAAGCAGCGCAGCGGTGACGATATCATCGGCGCGTCCGGCAGCCATGCGCGCGATCAAATTGGCAGTTGCCGGAGCGACGAGAACGACGTCGGCCCAATCGGCAACTTCAATGTGACCAATCGCGGCTTCTTCGCCGGCATCAAACAAGTTGGTGGCAACTGGGCGACGGGAAAGAGTCTGTAACGTAAGCGGGGTGATGAA
>JBLFWR010000013.1:0-42739 GCA_047611725.1 Binatia bacterium
TTACCTGAAGTCGAGACCATCCGTTCGACTTTAGCGCCGCTGGTAGTCGGGCGGCGAATTGGTCAGGTCGAGGTGCGTTGCACCGCTTTGCGAAGACCGATTCCGGAAAACCTCGCTGTCGAACTTTCGGGTCGTCGGATTTTGGCCGCCAGGCGGCGAGCCAAGTATCTGCTCTTGGATCTGGACGACGAGCGCTCGTGGATCTTCCACATGGGAATGAGCGGCGTCCTGAGTCACCACCCTGAGAAATCGTTTGTAGCCGCGGTTCACGACCACGTCGTTATATCGCTGGACGGTTTACCGGGACGCCTCGTGTTTCGCGACCCGCGTCGTTTCGGCTTGGTCTTGCTCGAGCGCCCGAGCCAGTGCGAGTTGTTGACTAAGCTCGGTCCGGAGCCTTTAGATCGCGACGCGTTCGACGCCGATCTCTTGTGGCAGGTGCGCAAGCGCACCCGTCGCAGGATCAAAGATGTCTTGATGGACCAAACCGTGGTCGCGGGGCTTGGCAATATCTACGTGAACGAAATTCTGTTCGTCGCGGGGATAAGGCCACGCCGACGTCTGGTGTCGTTGTCACGACGCGAGGTGGAATTGTTGGTCGATGCAGTGCGAACGATCATCGCTGAAGCAATTGAGCATCGAGGGTCAACGGTGTCGGATTTCCTCGATGGCATCGGCAGGCGCGGGGGATATCAGTGGCGTCATCGCGTCTACGATCGCGCGGGCCAACCCTGCCCGCAATGTGAGACCACGATTAAGACGATCGTGGTCTCGCAACGGTCGAGTTTTTACTGCCCCCAGTGCCAGACCTAGGACTTCCTTGCCGTGCTACTGAATTGGCTTGCTACTGTGCTCGTACATCAAGCGCGTCGCGGAGCGATTCGCCAAGAAGGTTCAAGACCAAGACGGTCACGCTGATCGCCAGACCCGGTAGAATCACAAGTCGTGGTGCGATGAGCATGAAGCCACGGCCTTCGGCGAGCATCGAGCCCCACGATGGTGTTGGTGGCGCGACACCGAGCCCCAAAAATCCCAGTCCCGCCTCTGCCACAATCGCGCCGGCGATTCCGAAGCTTGCCTGAACGCTTAGGGGAGCGACTAACAGAGGGGCAATGTGTCGGAGCAGGATCCGCGTCTCGCCCATACCTAGCGCGCGCGCTGCTTCGACGTGTTCGCGCGAGCGCAGTCTCATTACCTCTCCGCGTACAAGACGGGCGTAGCCAGTCCAGCCGGTAGCGGCCAGCGCGATGATGACATTGCCAACACCCGGGCCCAGTACTGCCGCGAGCGCGATCGCCAGCAACAAGCCGGGGAACGCCAGAAAGACGTCGACCACGCGCATTGCCCAGAAGTCGACGGCGCCGCCAACGTAGCCCGCGATTGCACCGAGTGTTGCGCCGATCATCAAAGAAATCAGGACGGTGACCGCGCCAATCGTCAGCGACACCCGAGCACCATGGAGTAGTCTCGCGGCAACGTCTCTGCCGAGTTTGTCGCATCCCAGCGGGTGCTTGAGGCTGGGCGCGGCCAACGAGGACGTCAGGTCCTGCGTCGTGGGCGGCGCCGGCGAAAGGACGGGCGCGCCGAGCGCACACGCCAGCAAAACAATGAACGCAGCGGTCGAAGCGATCAGTCCGCGTTGACTTCGTTGCCTACTCATATCGGATTCTTGGGTCAGCCCAGGCGTAGGCGAGGTCTGCGATCAAATTTACAACAACATACGTCAGCGCGATCGCCAGCACGCAGCCACGAACTAAAGGGAGATCGCGGGCTGAGATGGCTTCAATGACCAACCGGCCTATGCCTGGCCAGGCGAATATTGTTTCGGTCACGACCGCGCCCCCCAGCAACGCGCCAGCTTCAAGTCCGACGATTGTGATCATCGGGGTTAGGGCATTTCCGAGCGCATGCCGCATCACTACGACGGTTTCAGAGAGCCCCTTTGCGCGCGCAGTTCTGACATAGTCTTCACGCAAAGTTTCGAGGACCGTGCTGCGCACGAGCCTCGCCGACAGGCCCGCCATTGAAGCACCGAGCGTAATGGCGGGTAGCACAAAGTGAGCCGGAGTCCCCGCGCCTGACACCGGAAGAAGCCCGAGATTCACCGAGAACACGAGAATTAGCATTGGCCCGAGCCAGAAATTGGGAATCGCGACCCCAGCCAGGGCGAACCCCAAAGCGGCGCGGTCGAAGAAAGTGTTCGGTCGCAGAGCGGCAATACATCCTAACGGAAGGGCGATCATGAGCGACAATACGATTGCTGCTAGGGCCAGCGCAGCTGTCGCGCCCGCACGGTCCGCCAGAATCGAGGAGACTGGCAACCCTGAGCGCATGGATGTGCCGAGGTCACCGTGCGCCAGACCTGAAACAAACTGCAGATATTGCACGCCAAGCGGGAGGTCGAGTCCGAGATCGTGGCGCAATGCTCCTTTGTCCGCAGCCGTGGCGGTTTCGCCGAGCATGACGTCGACGGCGTCGCCCGGTACCAGATGGAGCAGGAAAAAGGCGAGTGTGGCGACCCCGAGTGCAGTCGGAAGCGCGGTAGCGAGGCGTCGTGCAATATAGGCAATCATTGGCGGGAATGGTTTTCTGCCCGATTGCAGAAGCAAGGGTTGTCCATTGGCGCTACAATTGGCGCTACAGTGCGCGTGCGTTGATGCGGCCTGGTTTGCCGCAAGAGAGGAGCATTGGCGACGAATTCACAGAATTCACAGAATTCACGGAAGTCACAGAATATAGTCGAACGCGTTGGCAAGTTCTTCCTTGAGGACCTGTGGGCCAGTTCGGGTACGAGTTCCGCCGGTCGAGTACGCCGCCGTGCTTTGCCGATTCTACGCGTGGCCGTCCTCACCTACGAGGGCTTCGTCGCTGATCTGTGCCTATTGCGAGCGTCGGCGTTAACCTATTCGAGCTTAATGGCGTTCGTGCCAGTTCTGGCGCTGTCGTTTGCACTTCTCCGTGGCCTTGGCTGGACGGGTGACCGACTTGAGAGGGTCATCCTCGAACGTATGACCCTGATATCGCCCGATGCCATCGACGCGATCGTTACCTATATCGACAATACGAATGTCGCAGGTCTTGGAGCTCTTGGCGGCGTGTTTCTCGTCGTGACCTTCTTGGCGGTGATGAGCAATATCGAAACCTCCATGAACGCGATTTGGGGGGATCCGCCCGCGCGTACTTGGGCACGCAAAACCAGTGACTACCTCGCAGTGATGCTGATCGCGCCATTGCTTCTAGCCGCAGCCATAAGCATGACGACCGCGCTGCGCAGTAACGTAGGGGTCGAGTGGATCGCCGGATGGAGTTCAATTGGGCCTGCCATCGGGCGTGGGCTGTCACTTGGCGCTTACGGGTTGGTTTGGTTGGTTTTCGCTTTTCTCTTCGCGTTCGTTCCCAACACCAAGGTTCGCCTAGTACCAGCTCTGATCGGCGGAGTTGTAGCCGGCACGACCTGGCAGCTTACACAGATCGGCTACATTAATTTTCAAGTCGGCGTTGCCCGCTACAACGCGATTTACGGAGTGATGGCGCAGTTGCCGCTGCTGATGCTGTGGGTCTACGTCAGTTGGGTGATCGTACTGTTGGGAGCCGAAGTTTCGGTCGCCGTTCAGAACCTGGGACCAGCTAGTCGGGAGCGCCGCACCGATGCGCGCGGTTTCGTGCTTGTAGAGTTTGTCGCGCTTAGCTTGATGGCGGAACTCGCCGCATCAGCCATGGCACGCACGCGGCCGCCGACAGTTGACGAGCTAGCGGCGCGTTTCGATCTTCCTATTCGAAACGTGCGTGACGTTGTCCGTGAGCTCGAAAGCGGCGAGCTCGTGCATCTTGGTGGAGACGAACGGCAATCCCTGTTTCTCTCACTGGCGCCGAGCAGCATTCCCGTCGCTCGCGTTCTTGATGTGATTAGGGGCGAAGACGACACTCGCCCGGGCGACTTAGAGCCGATCGACAATGAAGCGCTGGGTCGCGTGTTGGCGGCGTTGGGTGATGCCCGTTCCAGCGCCGTGGCGGGTCGAACCGTTGCGGACTTGGTTCACGGTGTTACATCGACGAGGCGTGCCGATGCCAACCCCAACAAGTCTCCGGAAGGAGAGGGCGAAAAGTCTACCAATCTGCGCGATGCGACGATCACTTGATTTGGCCACCACAGTGGAATGTAGGGCAGGCGGCGTGCCGCCCGCCTTTGGATTCGCGCGACAATCGATTTCCGTACGGAATCTTCAGCGCTACGAGCCCGTTCTGTTAAACGGTCCATGATCGGGTCGCGGTAGCGTCCGCGGTTATTTCCCGCCGGCGGGGTTTGTTCTGAATGAAAGATCGTGCGGTACAGGTCTGGATCCGCGATCCCCACCCACGCCAGTGAATAGAGATGAAACGCGCCTGCGCGAACATCTCCGTAGAACGTTCCCCATTCGTAGCTTCGCATTTCAAGGTCGATCCCGATTTCTGCCAAGTCGGCCGTGAACGCTTCACCGATACGCCGCCGCAATTCCTGGTTCGTCGTTTTGTAGATCATGGACAAACGAGGACGGCCGCCTGGACCATCGGGGTCAGGGTAGCCTGCGCGGTCCAGAAGTCGGGCCGCACGCTTCGGGTTGTGACGGTATTGTCGCACTTTGCCGGTGTGCGCCCAGTGATGAGAGGGAAGAAGGCGATCGGCGACCCGTGCCTGTCCGGCCAACAGGTGTTGAACGATTGCGCGTCTTCCAAGAGCGTGGGCGATCGCGCGTCGCACTCGTACGTCGCCGAGTGCGGGATGTTCGTGATTGACCCCGAGGTATTGGTACGCGTCGTACGGCGTTTCACTGATGGCCAAGCCAGGCTCGTTTTCTGCAAGCCACGCTACGTTGTCGGGGTCGATGGCGTTCTGGACGAAATCCACTGAACCATGACGTAGCTCTAGGGTGCGCATCACTGAATCGGGGACAACGCGGAACTCTATCTCTTCGATGCTCGGCTGTCCTGCAAAATAGTGAGGGTTGGCCACCAAACGTACGCGTTCGAAGCCATCCGTGATTGATTCAATGCGGTAGGGGCCGGTTCCGGGCAAGATCGCCGTGGGGGCGGGCGGTTTCGTGGCGATTTCGGCGGGTAGGATACCGATCGTCGCAATCTCCATGAATGCTGCGTCGGGTTGCACAAGAGTGAACTCGACCGTGAAAGAATCCACTCGCCGCACCCCTGCCAAGGCGCCGAGCGATGCGCGCTTTGGGCTGGCCCAGTCGGGGTTCAGTACCGCCCGATAAGTGGCCACGACGTCGTCAGCATCGAATTTTGTGCCGTCATGAAACCGTACGTGGCGCCGGAGGTGGAACCGCCAGGAGAGCCTGCCGGTTCGTTGCCATCCGGTGGCGAGCCATGCAATGGGGCGCCCGTCATCGCCCGTTCTGGCTAGAGAAGCGTGAACCAGACCACTGATGCGGGAAGAATGAGCGTCAACACTGCGGCGCGGGTCGACCGAGCCGGGCGCGGCCTCGATCGCTACCCGTAAGTGATTTGGGGGGAAGTGGGTCGGTGAGCCTCCGCAGGCCGTCACAAGAAGGCAAAGAACAGCAGATAACGTCAATTCGGTGCGTAAACGGAATAGAACGTCGGTCCGTGTTTTGGTAGAATGCCGGGTCATTCTGGGAACTGCGGAGGTGTGAGCGTGAGGATTGGGTACATGGTGTCGAAAGTGCTGATCGCGTTGTTGGTTGCGGCGGCGGTGAGCTTGCCTTCGGTGGCTTCGGCCGCGGAAGCGTTCCCCCGATTCAAAGAGTTGGAGGCCAACGTCGCATTCTGGTCGCGGGCCTTCACGGAGTGGACGGGGGACAGCATCGTCTACCACGACCCGTATCACATGGACCTGATATATTCGGTCTTGAATGTCTCCGACATCACAAAATCCGAAAGTCTTTCTGGCGGCGCCAAAGAAGCGGCGATCCGAAGGCGTCGCAGTGCGGAGGGGGATCGAATCGTTTCGATGCTTCGTCACCTGGCCAAACACCCGCCACGCACCGGAGCCGAAACGCGGATCCTGGCGGAAATCAAAGAGTTGGGCAGCAAGCAAAGTTTCGCCGCAACGCTGGCGGGCCGCATTCGCAGTCAACGCGGCCTGGCGCACAAGTTTTGCGAGAGCGCGACTCGGGCGCGATCCTACCTGCCGATGATGGAGGCGGCGTTGCGTGCCGAGGGTGTGCCTGTCGAGCTCGCCGCGTTGCCGTTGGTGGAGTCGGGCTTTCAAATTGGAGCTCATTCTAATGTGGGCGCTGCAGGAATTTGGCAGTTCATGCGCACTACCGGCAGGTTGTACATGACGGTAGACAATTTGGTTGATGAGCGCCGCGATCCGATGCACGCCAGCCGCAGCGCCGCCAAACTGCTTATGCACGGTTACGAGAGGCTCGGTGTATGGCCCCTGGCCATCACGTCTTACAACCACGGCATCGGGGGCATGGCCAATGCCGTGCGCACGCTTGGTACGACGAACCTCGGAATCATCTCCGAAAACTACAAGGGGCGCACGTTCGGCTTCGCGTCGCGAAACTTCTACGCCGAGTTCCTCGCAGCACGCGACGCTTTGGACCGGAGCGAAGAAATCTGTGGCGCGATAGATGCGACGCCATACAATGTTGATCGCGTGAAGATGGACGCATGGGTCAACATTAAGGATCTTGCGTCGGCGGCCGGACTTAGCTCTTCCGAACTCGCTACTATGAACCCGGCTTTGTCATCCGAAATTACGTCCGGGAAGTACCGGGTTCCCCGCGGGTATCAGTTGAACCTGCCCACTGGGACAGCGGCAACGTTCCGTGCCGGTTATGCGTCGGTTGGTCGCGATCGTCGCTACGCTTCTCAGGCGAGCTACCACACCTATCATCGGGTGGCGCGTGGCCAGACCTTGTCTCAAATCGCATCTCGATACGGGACCAGTTCACGAACATTGCAGCGCCTAAACGGTATTCGGAACGCCAGTCTAATTTCTGTTGGGCAGCGAATTAAGCTGCCCGCTGGTGGCGCGCCGGTATCACGCTCCACTGCCGTAGTGGCGCAGGCGGCGCCGCGACCGAAGAGTTCCAGCTCGTCAAAAACGAAACCGGGGATCGCGGTTACCCATGTGATAGGGCGTGGACAGACGCTTTCGCAGATCGCGGCGATGTACAAGACATCAACCGCTGAGCTGCAGAAACTCAACGGCATTTCTAATCCTCGTCGCATCCAGTCCGGTCAGAAGCTCAAAGTCCGCGCGACGGGCACGGCGATTGCCTCGGTGTCGTCGACAACCAGGGCTCACAAGGTTACGCGCGGGGAAAGCCTGTGGAGTATTGCGCGTAAGAACAGCACTTCGGTTTCCACTTTGCAGCGCCTCAACAGCCTTTCGCGTGGTAGCACGATCAAGATTGGACAGACGATTCGAATCCCCCAGGCCGGACACCGCAACCATAAGGTGACCAGCGGGCAGACTCTTTCCCAGATTGCCAGTAGATACGGCAAGTCGGTTTCTGAAATTCAACGTGCCAATAGTATTCGCGATGCCCGCAAAATTCGTTCGGGGCAAGTTTTGAAAATTCCGAACTGAGTAGGGTTGCGGCAGCGGTCGCATTGACCGGGTGGAGACGAAAATGAGCCGCGTCGCTATTTTCCTGGAAGTAGAAAAGGCGAGCGTGCTCATCGTTGGCGCTGGGCCTGTGGGGGCGCGTCGAGCTCGATCGATGCTCGATTGCGGTGCGATCGTAAGAGTGGTCGCCACGCGGGTTGGCCCAGAAATGGCCGTGCTCACTGGCGGTCGCAATCTCGAAATCCTCGAAAGGCAATTTTGTCTGACTGACGTCGCCGGGGCCTGTTTGGTCCTGGCCTGTACCGACGATCTGGCGGTGCAACGTGCCTGTGCGCTAGCTGCAGCCGAGCGCGGTATACCGTGCGTTGCTGCTGATCGTGACGTGGGAGCGCGGGCATCGCTCGGAGCCATTCTGCGCCGGGGGGCACTGACCGTCGCCGTCAGCACGGGCGGTGAATCTCCGGCGTTGTCCGCTTATGTTCGCGACCTGCTCGCGCGCTGGATCGGTTCTCATTATGGTGAGGCCTCGTTGCTCCTTTCCGAGTTTCGCGCTCGCGCTCGTACCGAGTTGCTCCCGGTCGCCGAGCGTCGGCAGCTGGCTGGCCGGGCTTTACAGCAGGGACTCCTGGGTCTGCTTGAGGCGGGTGATACGGCTGCCGCGCGGCAGCTATTGGAGGCACTTCACGAAAGCGGCGTGGGGCGGGAAGAACCGGAGCAACGAAACGACGAGCCATGGAAGTCTTGATGCTCCAGCTAAGTACGTTGGCCTATGGGTTGGCGGCGACAGGATACGTCGTGGCGGTTTTACGCCCTGCCGCGCGTACCGGCCGGCCGGCCGCGTTCATGCTTTCGTTGGCCTTTGCCTTACATACGCTTTTCCTCGTTGCCCGCGGGTTCTCCGAGGGTATCCTTCCGGTGCTGACATTCACGGAGGGGCTCGCCTTCTTCGGCTGGTTGTTGGTTGGCGTCTACCTGGTTGCTCAGGCTCGTTACCGCCTTGCAGGTCTTGGCGCCGTCGTCGCCCCCTTGGCTTTCGCCTCGGTGTTGGCCGCGGCTCTTTTTACGAGTGGCGGGGCGACCCTGCCGGAAAACCTTCGCAGTCCCTGGCTGGCCGTACATATTACTTTAGCTTTTCTAGGCAACGCCGTGTTTGCGTTAGCCTTTGCTACGAGCAGCCTCTATCTGCTTCAAGAATCGTTGGTGAAGAACCGGCGTAGAGGCGGTCTTATGCAACGGCTGCCCCCACTGGGGCAACTCGACCGCCTGTCCTACTTGTTTCTAGCTTGGGGCTTTCCACTGCTCACGTTGGGTATCTTAAGTGGGGGAGTTTGGGCGGCGGCAGCCTGGGGCCGTTTTTGGACAGGTGAGCCGCGCGAAATCCTTTCAGTCCTTACCTGGTTCCTCTACGCGGGCCTCATTCAGCTGCGCCTGACCGGCGGCCTTGGTGGTCGCCGAGCCGCGACGTTCACCATTTTCGCCTTTGGGGTTCTGGCCCTGTCGTATGTGGCGGTTAACGTCCTTTCCCTGCCCGGCCGTCACGGCGCTGGATTGCTGCCATAGCCTCGTGAGCGGGCGCGAACTGTCAATTGTTGGGGTCAACCACCGCACCGCTCCGGTCGCGGTACGGGAACGTTTGGCTGCGGCCCAGGGTGACCTTGCGCGCCTGGATCGCGAGATGTTCGACGTTCCGGGAGTTGACGAAGCGGTGGTTCTATCCACCTGCAATCGCGTCGAAGTGGTGACGTGTTGTGCTGATGGAGCTCGTTCCGCCCCATTGGTCGCAGAACGACTTTTTCTCGACAGTGGAGTCAATGCAGAGGAATGCTCCGACTACTTCTACGAGTACCACGGTCGAGATGCCGTCCGTCACGTGTTCCGCGTCGCTGCCAGCCTGGACTCGATGGTCGTAGGCGAGCCCCAGATCTTAGGTCAGATCAAGACACAGTTTGATACTGCCGTGAACGAAAAGGCCGCTGGCGCCATTTTGCACCGCGTTTTTCACAAGAGTTTCTCGGTGGCCAAGCGCGTGCGAAACGAAACCGGGATTGCTGCACGCACAGTCTCAGTGGCGGCTACTGGTGTCGATTTGGCACGCAGTATTTTTGAGAGTCTTGCCGATAGTACGGTGATGTTGATCGGCGCTGGCGATACCGGAGAAACGGCGGCACGTCATTTCCGCGCTGCTGGCGTCCGCAAGATCATGGTCGTTAATCGCACGTTAGAGACCGCTGTCGAGCTGGCGCGTAGCCTCGAAGGAACACCGATTCCGTTGCAACGTCTCGATCACTATCTGCCGTTGGCCGACCTGGTTGTCGGGTCTGCGGGTGGCGGCGAGTTGCTAAGCGAGCAAGCCGTTCGCGCCGTGATGAAGAAACGTCGTGGTGGCCCGATGTTCTTTATCGACCTGGCTGTGCCGAGAAATTTCGCGCCGGCGATCAATGAGATCGATGACGTTTATCTCTACGATGTTGACGACCTGGTCTCAGTTGTAGAAGACAATCTCGATGAACGTCGCCGCGAGGCGGTAAGCGGGGAAATGATCGTCGAGGGAGAGGTCGATCGTTTTTGGCAATGGTTCGAGCGACTCGACGTTGCGCCGACGATTGCCAGTCTGCGTGACGTTGCTGACCGAATTCGACGCGAGGAACTCGATCGGACTCTCTCTCGGATGTCAGAGTTGGACCCCGAAGCGATTGCCAAGCTTGACCAGATGACTCGGGCGATCGTCAATAAGTTGATGCATCACCCGACGCATGCGCTTCGGTCGAGCGGTGATTCAGGCGAAGACGGTTGGTTGGTTGCTGCTGCGCGGCGATTGTTCCGGCTTGGAGATGACGGATGAAGCTTCGCGTTGGTACGCGCCGCAGCCCACTGGCACTCACTCAAACTCGCCAGACCATGGAAGAGCTTGCTCGCCGATCGGGGGGAGTCGAGTGGGAGATCGTCGAAATACGCACCACGGGGGACCGCATCTTGGACCGCGCGCTGCGCGACGTCGGGGGAAAGGGGCTGTTCGTTAAGGAACTCGATGAAGCGCTACTCGACGGCAGGGTCGATTGCGCTGTGCACTCGCTCAAAGATGTCCCGAGTGAGCTGCCCGATGGTATCGAGATTGCCGCGATCCTTGAACGCGCGCCGGCGGTGGATGTTCTTGTGACCCGTGACGGCACTGATTTGGCGCAATTGCCGACCGGATCTCGACTGGGGACGACCAGCCCGCGCCGTGCCGCTCAGGCGCTGCTGCTCAACGCGTCGTTGGACGTGCAGCTACTTCGAGGCTCGGTTGAGACGCGTTTGGGCAAGGTCCGCGATTCAACTATCGACGCAACCTTTCTCGCTCGCGCCGGACTGAATCGCCTCGGTATCGATGCCGCCCCTTTGAACCTTCGTGACATGGATCCGGCCACGTTTGTCCCGGCGGTGGGGCAGGGAGCGATCGCGGTGACTGCGCGCAGCGACGACGCGGTGTCGCTTGCACATTGGGCATTGGTTGAGGATCCGATATCGCGCGTGGTGGTGGTCGCGGAACGAGCGTTCGCCAGAGTTTTTGGGGGTGGATGTCACCTTCCCATTGCCGCTTACGCAACAGTGTCCTCAAGTGTGATTGCGCTTACGGGCTTGGTCATCGCTCCCGACGGCGCTCGTAGTGTGCGACGTGAAACGCAAGGGCCCATTCTCAATGCTGAAGAGCTAGGCCATGAACTCGGCTGTGCTGTGCTGGCGGCCGGAGCGGACTCGATTCTCGCTTCCGTCGCGGGGGTGGAGTGAGCACTCCGGGTTCTAAGCAAGGTCGAGTCTTTCTGGTCGGTGCGGGGCCGGGTGATCCCGGTCTTGTCACAGTGCGTGCGCGTGAAGTGCTCGAACGGGCTGATGTCGTTCTTTACGACGCCTTGGCGAACGGCGGGTTGCTCGACTATGCACCGATCACGGCCGAGCGTGTCTTGGTCGGTAAGCGTCACGGGCGTGTCACGCTTGCGCAATCTGAAACCGAAGCGTTGTTACTTCACCACGCAGCGCAAGGGCGGACGGTCGTTCGGCTGAAGGGCGGCGATCCTTTTGTGTTTGGCCGTGGCGGCGAAGAGGCCGAGGCTTGTCGGCGCGCGGGGGTCGATTTCGAAGTGGTTCCGGGAATCACGTCCGCGATCGCGGTCCCGGCCTACGCGGGGATACCATTGACCCACCGCGAGCATTCGTCGCTGGTTACGTTCGTCACGGGCTACCCCGGAAATGCCAACGCTCAGGGGGAGCCGAATTGGGAGCTTCTTGCGCAAACCGGCGGGACCTTAGTTCTGATGATGGCGATGACCCGCATGGCGGAAATTTCGGAGTCCCTGATCAAGGGTGGCATGGATCCAGCCACACCTGCCGCTGCCGTGCGGTGGGGGACGTTGCCATCTCAGCGCAAGGTTATTGGGACGCTGGCTGACATCGCCGACCGAGCAACGAACGAACTCGGCCGGCCGCCGGTGATTTTTGTGGTTGGTGCGGTTGCCGCGTTGGGCCGAGAGCTTGACTGGTATGAGCGCCGGCCCTTGTTCGGACGACGGATTGTCGTGACGCGAGCCCGCGCTCAGGCTTCTGCGCTTGCGACACGGCTTGAGGAACTCGGTGCCGAAGTGGTGGCGTTTCCGACGATTGAGGTCAGGCCCGTTGCCGTCGACGCCCCTGCGTTGGATCGTGTTGCAGGAAGCGACCTGCTGGTCCTTACGAGCGCTAACGGTGTCGAACGATTCTTCGAGTGTTGGTTGCAAGCTGAGCGCGATATCCGTGATCTTGCTGGGGTTAGGCTTGCCACGATTGGCCCGGTCACCGCTGCCGCGGTCGCGCGGCGAGGCCTGAAAGTCGCGGTCCAGGCCCAAGACTATCGCGCCGAAGGGCTGTTGGAGGCTCTTGGCGATGTCGACGGTCTGAAGGTTGTGGTGGCTCGTGCTGAGGTGGCTCGGGAGATCTTGCCCGATACGTTGCGTCAACGCGGAGCTTCGGTCGAAGTTTTGCCATTGTACCGAACGACAGTGCCCGAGCCTGCCCCGGACCCAGCGGAGCTGGCGAACGTGGATGCAGTGACGTTCACCAGCTCAAGCACCGTGACGAATTTCCTGGCACTGGTCGGTGAGAACTGGCGTGAATCACTGCGGGATACCTGCGTGGCCGCGATTGGCCCGGTTACCGCTGAAACGCTCGCAGACGCAGGCCGACCGGCCGACGTGGTCGCGGAAAAGTCTACGATCGACGGGCTGGTTGATGCGCTCCTGTCCAGCCTGGCCCCGGCCTAGAGGTTGGTCGGGCTGCATGGGCTGCATGGGCTGCATGGTGCCAAACCTGGATTCACGCTAGAATCGCTGCCGTGGGATATCCAGAACTACGGCCGCGTCGCCTTCGGCGTAGCGAAACCATTCGGCGGTTGGTCCGGGAGACGCGCGTTGGGGTCGATGATCTCATGCTGCCTCTGTTTGTTGTTCCCGGCACGGGCATCCAAACCGAAGTCTCCTCCATGCCAGGTGTTTACCGCCAATCCGTCGACCGGGCAGTAGAACGCGCCGTTGAAGCGCGAGACGCCGGCATCCCGGCGGTGCTTCTATTCGGTATTCCGGAGAAAAAAGATGCGTTCGGATGTGATGCCGCCTTAGATGACGGCATGGTGCAGCGCGCCGCTCGCGCCATGAAGAAAGTTGCTCCGGATCTGCTGATCGTCACCGACGTTTGCCTGTGCGAGTACACCGACCACGGTCACTGCGGAGTCCTTACAGGCGAGGAGGTTGCGAACGACGAAACCCTCGAACTCCTGGTAGCCGAAGCACTCTCACACGCCGAAGCTGGCGCCGACATCATCGCGCCTTCGGACATGATGGACGGCAGGGTGGGGGCGATTCGAACAGCGCTCGACGAGGCCGGGCACGATCAGGTTGCGATTCTTTCTTACGCCGCGAAATACTGTTCCGCTTTCTACGGTCCGTTTCGTGATGCTGCTGATTCAACTCCTCAATTCGGCGACCGGCGTGGGTATCAAATGGACCCGGCCAACGGCGAAGAGGCGATTCTTGAAGTCGCCTTGGATCTTGAGGAAGGCGCCGACATGGTGATGGTCAAGCCGGCGCTGCCATACCTGGATGTCATTCGCCGGATCAAAGATACCTTTGGTCGCCCCACAGCGGCTTATCAAGTTAGCGGCGAGTACTCGATGATCAAGAATGCAGCCAGCGCTGGGCTCATCGATGGGGAACGCGCGATGTGGGAGACCCTTACCTCCATTCGACGGGCCGGTGCCGATATCATCATCACGTACTTTGCCCTAGAAGCTGCCCGCGCACTCGGTCGTAAGGCGTGAATCCGGACAGACGTCGAAGCGTGCGAATTGTTTTGTACAACCTTGCGTTGCTTACGTTGTCAGTTTCGGTCGCGTTCGCGCCCAGCATAGTTCACGCGCAACTCGCTCAAGAAAAGGAACTCGGAGAGGAATTCGTCAAGGCCGCGCGGCGTGGTTTTCCGATGACGACCGACTATGAACTTGAGTCGTTAGTTGACGATCTGGGCGGCAGAATTGTTGCAACTCTTAAAGACAATAACTTCGACTACGAGTTCTTCGTGGTACGGGCAGACGACATCAATGCTTTTGCCGTGCCGGGAGGGAAGGTCTTCGTTCACTCGGGCTTAGTTGCACGTGCGGAAAGCGAAGATGAGTTGGCCAGCGTCCTCGGGCACGAAGTCGCCCACGCCCACGCCCATCATATCATTCGACAGCAGCAGAAGTCGGCACCGATCAACTACGCAAGCCTTCTTGGAATCTTTCTGGGCATTGTCCACCCGCTGTTGGGACAGGCGGCACTGGCAGCTGGTCAGGCGGCACAGCTTCGCTATCAGCGCGATTTTGAACGAGAGGCTGATTACCTTGGGGTCCGTTACGCGCGCGACGCCGGGTTTGACCCTGGGGCGATGATGCACCTGCTGCGAAAAATCTATGCTGAGCAGCAGCTCAACCCGACTTCGATTCCCCCATATTTTCTTTCTCACCCGCTGTCCGGTGAGCGGCTGACGAACCTCGAGGCTGTTCTGGGGCGGAACGAATGGGACGGAGAAGCATTGCCCGCAAGCATGCGGCTTCAACGGGCCCGTGCCGTGGCTCGCGCGGTGGCTCAGACACGCGAACAGGTCGTCCCCGACTATGAGCGTCAGCTCGCGCTGGCTACACCCGAGGAGCGTCCGCAGGCGCTAGAGCTCATCGGTGTGATGATGACCCATGGCGAGGATTGGATGCTGGCCGAGGGCTATCTCGAACAGGCTCGGGATGCTGGTCGGTCCGTGGACCGTGAACTCGGGCGTGTGTATTTGCGTCGGGGAAAATTCGATGAGGCGCGCCCGTTGCTCGAGGCCGCGGTGAAAGCGAGCGAGGGCGACTGGAACGCATTGGCCGACCTAGGCACCCTCGACTATCAACAGGGCCGCTTCGTGGATGCGCAACGTCGCCTAGAGAAATCTTTCGAGCTTGATCCTTGGCGTCCCGAGGTCGTCCGTTCGCTTGGCCGAACCTTCGGCAAAGCTGGCAACCCGGGGGCAGGTTTTTACTGGTTCGGGCGTGCATCCGAAATTCAAGGCGATTTTGAGGGAGCTCTTGGCTACTTTAGAAAAGCTGCCGATCAGCTTTCGGATGACGATCCTTTAGCCACCAAGGCGAACGAAAAAGTAGAGACTCTGACTGAGGAACTTGACGGGAACCCGCCGATTCCCAAGGTCGGTCGGCGCTTGTCGTGGCCTCGTGCGCAGGAGTTGTGGTGAAAGCCTCTGAACTTGTCCGCTCGGCTGTCGCGAGCATGGCCGGCTACGTACCGGGTGAACAACCTGCCGATGCAGGGTTGGTTAAGCTCAACACTAATGAGAATCCGTACCCGCCTTCAGCGCTGGTCGTAGAGGCGATTTCTCGTGAGGCGGCCGGGGCGATGGAACGTTACCCATCACCCGATGCGCGGTTCCTTCGCGAGACGGCTGCCGCGCAGTATGGGGTGAACCCGAGTCAGGTTTTGGCTGCGAACGGATCGGACGAAGTTCTTTCTATTCTGCTTCGCGCCTGCATTGAACCAGGCGATGTGGTGGCTTTCGCTGAGCCAACATACTCCCTTTACCGCACGTTGTGTTCGATCGCCGGGGCGAGAGTTCACGTCACGTCGTGCGGGCCGGGAGTGTTTCCGGGGCCGCCTTTCGGCGAAGACGCGCGTCTGACTTTCGTTTGTAACCCGAACTCACCCTATGGAACGGAAGTGTCGCTGGACGCGATTCGCTCAGTTTGCGAACGTACGGCCGGTGTTGTTGTGGCTGACGAAGCGTACGTGGATTTTGGTGGAACAAGTGCGTTGTCGTTGCTGCCCGATCATCCGAACCTTGTCGTCTCGCGTTCATTTTCGAAATCGTTTTCGTTGGCGGGCTTGCGCCTTGGCCTGGCATTCGCATCGGCTGATCTGGTGTCGGAACTCGTGAAGGTGAAAGACTCCTACAACGTTTCCCGCCTGGCAGCTGCCGCAGGAACTTCCGCGCTCAAAGACTACCAACATATGGAAAGCAACGTGGGGCGCATCTGCACCAGTCGCGATCGCATCGCCGAAGAGCTTCGCCAGCGGGGCTGGCATGTGCCGCGTTCGGCCGCGAATTTTCTGTGGGGAGTTCCGCCCTCGGGCGGCGGTCGAACTACGTATCAGAAGCTGCGTGAGCGCGGAGTCTTAGTTCGGTTTTTCGATACCGACGATTTGCGTGATGGACTGCGGATCAGTATCGGAACGGACGAGCAGATGGAGCGGTTTCTTACGGCCTTGGATCAATAGACCGGTATTATTGCTGCGCGGGTTCGGGTGGATTCTCGTCGGTAGGTACTGGTGGGGGCGCCGCCTCGAAATCGGTTTTGAAGAAGTCTACCCGTGAAAACGTGTGTGGCTCAGCCATAAATACTGACGGGCTGCCGCGTCGCTGAAGAAAATATTTCACATCGTCAGAGTTGTCGCTGATGACAGCCCCCGCAAGTAGGGCCGCGCAACGCTCTCCGGTCTGGGTAACCAACTCGAGGTCTACGATAGGGTCATCCAGGCCATAGCGGGATAGGTTTTCCATCGAGTCTGCTTCGGCCGTCACGAGATTTTCTCCACGCAATTTGAGCAAACCTTCGATGAAGCGAGTTGCGACGAGTTGGTCGACCTCGACCCCCTCGTAAGGCTCAAATTTCCACCCGGTCTCTTTCTTCGTCAAGGCGAAAGGTGTCCTGCCACCACGCGCTACGAATACTCGTGAAACTTGCGCGAGGTCACAACGGGCCAGTCGCAAGTCCAAGAAAGCGGAGGGGGCAAGGTCAAAATGTACTTTCGCGTCGGTTGCTATTTTTGCCAGCTTGCCGCGCGCCTTGCTCTTGATGTAAACGCCGGCCGGCGTGATCTCGTCGCTAGCGCCGAGTTGCAGGTCAACTTGGGTGTTGTCGTCGAAGTCTACCTGGATGCTCGATATCGGCTGATCCAACCCCGTTATTTCAGCGGAGACTTCCTCGCCGTCGAAGTAGGCGATTGCCTGCGCGTTGAGCATGCGGTCGAGCAGGGCACGTACGGCATCGGAGTTCGCGTCGTCAATAGAGGGTTCGATCACAGACCAGTCACGGTCGCCGCGTGCTACGACGACTCGACCATAGTCTGGGTCGTTGACGGTGATGCGAACTGCTCGGTCAGGGTCGAAATCAAAAAGGTGTTTGTCTCTGAGGTCAAAGAGGCTCTTTTTTACGCTCGTGTTGAAAATCAAAGGGACGATCGCGATATCGTCGTCGTCGGCTAGGCGCACGAAAACTGAAAACCCGACCGGCGTCGTTCGGCCAACGACAATGTCGCCCACCTGTTGATCTCCATCCAGCTCAAGGCTAACGCGCGCGGTGATGCCATCTCCGTCTAATCCGTATGCGGCCAGCGATGATGTTTCGTTGCCGCTTAATCGGCGTTCTACAGTCAGACCAGCGATGGACGTAAGCAAGCGCTCGATCTCATCGCTGTCGGCTCGAAAGCGGGCAGGTTTCGTCAGCGTCCAGCTGTTGTCCGGCTCGCGTTGCGCCGAAAGAATAAGGCCGTCGGGGTAGCTAAGAGTCAGCGCACGAACATCCGTGGTCTGGAGCGTAACCAGGCGATCACCAAGAATCTCTCGAAGCATTTGCGGGGCTTCTACTTTGAAAATCCATAATCCAAGGCCGACGACGAGGAGAGAAAGGATGATGATCTGTGCGCGTTTCATAGGTGTTGTGTTGTTGAGTCGGGCGAGGGCGCCGACATTGGAACTAAAGGGACGATCTACGCCACCAAACGGCGATGCCAAGAAGTAAAATCAGCTCCGGTAGTACCAGCACCGAAAGGTAGAATACGGTCAGCGCCTGGCGATCGGAGAGATGGGCGCGCGATGCCCGTATGGCACGCGGTCCAATGGATACGAGTTCATCCTCGCCTGCGAGGTAGCTGACGGCGCCAGTCGCAAGAGCGTCGTTGAATACCTGTTGCAAGTATTGATTGGTGACAAAGCTGGTGTCGCCAAAAACGAGAAACAAAAACTCGCCACCGGCTTCGCCGCCGATGTCTTCGGTTCTGCCGCGGCCCGCCAAGATTACAGGGACAGGGCCCGGGTCGTCGGCTCCTTCGTCGAGCTTGGCTTCGCCGGATTCGAATACGCGCTTAATGTCAGTTTCCGCCCAGCTATTCTCGGAGGTGAAGGCGATCGGCTCAACGAGGATTCCTTCGGGAGCGTCCTGGATAACGTTGACGGTCCTGGCAACCGAGAACATTGTGCGTTGCCCCGCCATAGCCGCGACAGCGGGATGCTCGGTGAAGTTCCCAACCACAGGCTCCAGCCCTAGCGATACGCCTTGAAATAGTCGCATCCTTTCTTCGACGACTACGTCCTGGCCAGTTCGGACGCCCCATTTCGTCATGAAGGTGTCGAGCTCTGGGTTGCGCCCGGGCTCTAGGAGAAACATCGCGCGTCCGCCGCGCCGGAGGTAGCGATCCAACGCCTCAAGCTCGGTTGGAAACCATGGCTTGGGCGACGAGGGGACAATCAGGGCCGAGGCGTCATCGGGAACGTTCTCCTCGTCTGCGAGAAAGATCGGCTCGACCAGGTAGTTTTGATTGGTCAGCGCATCGGCGAAAAGACCGATGCCTGCGGGTTCTTTCTTGTCGGCGAGCGAAGCCTCTCCGTGTCCTTCGACCACGTATATTTTTTTTCGCTCGGTGGCGGAAACACTGTTGATCCCGTTGGTGATCGCTTCCTCGTCGAGCTTGCCGACCGTCGTGGCACGATCGGCAATTTTTATCTTAAGCGTCGGGATATTTGAGATCAGCTCCTGCTGGGCGAGCTCGGGGTTGATCTGTGGATCAATGATCCGGAACGTTATCCGTGGGCTTTCATGTTCGTAGATCGTCTTGATGTGCTGCACGAAGGCTCGATCGGCGGGCCCGGTAAACGCCAAGACTTCGACATCTTCTTCGAGACTAGCAAGCACTTTGAGCGACTGTTCGCTTAGGCTGTTGACGTCAGCGGAGCTGAGATCTAAACGCTGATTGTATCGAAATCCGACGAAATTCAGCATCGCGACGAGCGCGACGAACAAGGCAGTGTAGACGATCGCGGACGCGCCGTACCGTGTTGAACGGCGACGCATGAACGTCAGTACAGAGCCCGAATCGCTAGCAAGCCACGCGACGAGACATACCAGTCCAACCACGACGTGGATCGCGGCAAACCAGTCTTGTGCGAATACAAAAAACGGGCCGCCAGGGATGAAGGTCATCCAATGCTCTAGAGCAGCGAAGATGACGAACGTAAGCCCGGCGATTCCAAGGATGGGGGCACGTGTATTCATCGTTACTTCCACCTCTGGGATTCAACGGCGCGGTGGGTGAGAAACAGGAAGGTCAACAATACGCTCGCGAAGTACACAAGATCTTTCGTCTCGATGACGCCTTGGACCATGTTTCCGAAGTGGTCGGTGATCGACAAGTATCTCAGAACAGTGGCTACCGATTCACTGGCGCCCTCAGCAGGCCATGAGATTACGTAGAGCAGCAGAAGGATGACGAGAGAGCTGGTCGTGGCGATAATCTGGTTCGAGGTTAGAGCCGAAGTGAAGTTCCCAACCGCTGTGAAGCAAAGAGCCATCAGGTAAAGGCCCAGATAGCCGCCTGCTACAAGGGCGAACTCCGGATTACCGTAGATGAACAGGACTGCGGGGAAAATAGCAGTGAGGCCAATCATCACCGTTACCAGCGCCGCGCTGGCCAGATATTTGCCTATCACGATCTCGGTCACGGACACCGGTGACGTAAAGAGCAGCTCGTAGGTAGCGTTGCTCTTTTCTTCGGCGAAACTGCGCATTGTGACCATCGGGATGACAATCAGCAGTACGATCGAAAGATTCCCTAGCAGTGGCGCGACCACGGCGTCGTTCAGGTTGAGCCAGGTAGTGTCCATGCCCTGCAGCATTGCGTACTGGGCAACCATGCGGTTGAACTGGCCAAGCATCGTAAAGAAGAACCAACCCGCCAGCAGTTGGCACCCGGTCAAGATCACGTAGGCGATTGGCGAAACGAATACCGAGCGCAGGTCGCGGGAGGCAATGGCTAAAATATTACGCATCGTCGTGCTCCACCGACTGAGGCGCCTCGCCGCTTACGTGGCGGAGGTACTCGTGCTCAAGGCTGCCCGTCGCTGTGACGTCTTCCAGATTGGCTTCCAGGGCAATTTGTCCCCGGTTGATGATGACGACTTTGCCGCAAATCTGCGCGACCTCTGGGAGAATGTGCGTCGACAGAATGACAGTCCTCTCGGTGGCTAAGCGCCGGATTAACTCTCGGATTTCGATGATCTGGGCGGGGTCCAACCCCACGGTGGGTTCGTCCAGAATCAGCACTGCGGGCTCGTGGATGAGTGCTTGAGCCAAGCCGACGCGTTGGCGAAAGCCTTTGGACAGATGGCCACATAGCCTTCCCGCAACGTTCTCTAGTGAACAGTCTGCGATGACGCGGTCGGCGGCGTCGGCGATCTGTGCAGACGGGACCGCTTTCAAGCGTGCGACGTGCTTGAGGTAGTCGAGAACCTTCATCTCTAGATAAAGGGGAGGGGTCTCCGGCAAATATCCAATGCGGCGCCGAACCTCGTAACTATCTTCGAAAACATCGAAGCCGTCGACCGTTACGGTTCCAGACGTTGCGGGCATGAACCCGGTGATGATTCGCATCGATGTGGTCTTTCCGGCTCCGTTAGGTCCAAGAAACCCACAGGCCTGGCCAGTTTCGACACGGAAAGAGATATCGCTGACGGCGGCGATGGCGCCATAGGTCTTGGTCAGGTTTTTGACTTCAACCATCGGTGGTCCTCGGCTCTGTAGTAATCGGCAGCGCGACGCGATCGACCATCTATGGTCGCCCGCGATGCCTAGAAGATCGAAAACCGTAACACGTCGGGTGAAGCTGTCAAGACGGCGAAAACCTGACAAGGAACGGTAACTTGGGTGTTCGTGCGGTTGCATCGGCGGTCGTGCCGACCGACGCTCGCAATGTGACGACCAAAGCCGACAAGCGCGTCTTTCTTCTCGATACAAGTTCCTTCGTGTTTCGCGCGTACTACGCGTTGCCGCCTCTGTCGACGGCCGCAGGCGTGCCCACACACGCGGTCCATGGCGTCGCGAATATGTTCGAGCGGCTCTTGCGCAACGAGCGCCCGACTCATGTGGCAGCCTGTTTTGATGGGCCGCGCGCAACTTTTCGGCGCGATCTGTATCCCGAGTACAAGGCGAATCGTGACGAGCCCGACGAAGACCTCAAGGCTCAGTTCCCGTTGGTTAGGCGACTGGTCGAGGCCATGGATATCCCTTGTGTTCAAGTCGATGGCTTCGAGGCGGATGATTTGCTGGCAACCCTAGCGAAGCGATTCGGGGGCGACGGCTATGAGGTCGTGATCGTGACCGGCGACAAGGATCTCATGCAATGCGTCGCTAAGGGCGTTTCGTTGTACGACCCAATGAAAAATAGGCACGTGAACGCGCCAGAGGTTCTCGAGAAGTTTGGCGTTGCGCCCGCTGCTGTTGCAGATGTTCTCGCTCTAATGGGCGATAGTTCCGACAATATACCCGGGGTTCGTGGGATTGGACCGAAGTCGGCGACGGCTCTGATCGCCCATTTTGGCTCGATTGACGAAATGTTCACTCGTCCGGCTGAAATCGAGGCGCTGACGTTGCGGGGCGCGAAGTCGGTTCGAAAGAAAATTGAGGAAGGCGAAGAACAGGCGAGACTGTCTTTGGAGCTGGCGCGGGTTCGAGAAGACGTAGAGCTGGATGTGGTGTTCGACGACCTGGAGATTCGGACGTTCGTCACGCCCGCTCTTCAATCTCTGGCCACCGAGCTGGAAATGGATCGCTTGGTCTCACGCATGCAAGCTTTGGGCAAGGAACGCGGACTCGAGGGCGCATCCCAAGAACAAGGTCCTGCCGATGCCGGACCCAGTACCCGGCGATCAACAAAGGTTCTCGCTGAGGCTTCCAATCAAGCCGATGTCGGGGTCACCGACTGCGGGGATGCGGCCGAGCTTGGCAACGGTCGAATCGCGATCTGTTTCGGCGTGCAAGAGGGCAATGCGGTACTGCTGGCCGGAGGTGCGAAGGGATTGGTTTGCGCTACCGGCGAACGAGTCCCGGAAGCCCTCGCCGCTGTAGTCGCTGGCGGGGCTTCATTGGTGGGGTATGACCTGAAGGCGATCGCCCGTGAGTACCAGGTGCTGGCCGGAAACGATGGATTCGATCTCGGGGTCGCCTCTTATCTTTGCGACACGTCCGCGGGGGATCATCGCGCCGCAGACCTTTGCTCTCGCTTTCTCGCGGAAGAACTTGTCGACCCTACGCGATCACCCGAGGCTGCGATTCAAGCGCTGGGTCAGGTCGAGAGATTGGCTGCGTTTCTTGAACCGGAATTGGCTGGACGAGGCCAAGACAAGCTTTATCGGGAACTCGAGCATCCGCTGATCTTCGTACTCGCGTCGTGCGAGCGGGCTGGCATCTCCCTTGATATAGCGTCACTGGGCGCCATGTCGGTCGATTTCGGCGCACGCATGGAAGGGTTGGTAGCAACTATCTACGAAGCGGCCGGTCAATCTTTCAATATCCTTTCTCCGGTGCAGCTACGGCAAATTTTGTTCGAGAAACTTGCGTTGCCGAGCAAGGGAATTAAGCGAACCAAAACCGGCCCATCCACTGATAGCGATTCGCTTGAAGCGCTCGCGGACGCCCATCCGTTGCCACGTTTGGTGTTGGCCTACCGCGCGTTAGCCAAGCTCAAATCAACGTACGTCGATTCGTTGCCTCGCAACGTCGACAGCGCGGGGCGGGTTCACACGAGGCTCAATCAAACGGTCGCGGCGACCGGCCGGTTGAGCTCCAGCGATCCCAATCTTCAAAACATTCCCGTTCGCACGCCTGAAGGAAAGAAGATCCGGGCGGCGTTCATTGCTGAGGATGGGCAACGGCTCGTCTCGGCTGACTACAACCAGATCGAGCTGCGGGTTCTCGCGCATCTGTCCAAAGACAAAAATCTCTGCGAGGCGTTCCAGGTCGGGCGGGATGTGCACACCGCCACCTACGCTGAGTTGTTTGAGCTGGATCCGAGTGAGGTTACGCCCGCCATGCGGCGCGAGGCCAAGGTGGTCAATTACGGGATCATCTATGGGATGGGCGCAGTTCGATTGTCACGCGAGCTGGGGATCGGCCGAAAAGAGGCTTCGGAGTATATCGAGCGGTACTTTGCCCGCTATCCGGGTGTTCGCGGTTTCTACGAACTAATGCTGGACAGCGCCCGCAGCCACGGGTGGGTGGAGACCCTTTTCGGCCGCCGTCGCTATCTACCCGACATCACAAGCGACCACGGGGGCCGTCGGCAGGCTGCTGAACGGGTGGCGAGCAACACCCCGATTCAGGGTAGTGCTGCCGATATCATTAAGCGCGCCATGGTTAGTCTGGACAGGGAGCTGCACGCAGGAAACCTCAAGTGCCGCTTGATCTTGCAGATTCATGACGAGTTGCTACTTGAATGTCCGGCTGATGAGGTCGACGAGGCGAGTGCGCTCGTAAACCGCGTTATGGCGGGGGCGGCAGAGTTGGCGGTCCCGATCGTGGTCGATGTTGGTTCAGGCACGAATTGGGCCGAGGCACACTAGATCGAATTCTTCATGTTTCTTTGGGCGTTTGGCTGAATATGGGCCGGGTAGGTCCCGTCTATCCCGACTGATGATGGAGCAGTATTTGTGGAGCCAAGCGATGGTGAGCTCGTCAGCGGAGCCCAAAAGGGCGACCGTGATGCGATGCAGGAGCTCATGGCGCGATATCAGCGCCGGGTCTTGGCTGTCGTCATTGGCATGCTCCGAAATCCAGATGATGCAGCCGAGGTGGTCCAGGAGACGTTTCTCCGTGCCTTCCGGAAAATCGAGGGCTTCAAGGGCGACTCATCTTTCTACACCTGGGTCTACCGAATCGCCGTCAATCTGGCGATCGACCACAAGAGACGCAAGTCCAACAGCGGCGGAGTCGAATTCGATGAGACACTACCGCCCGCAGAAGATGCAGTTGGTCAGGGTGGAGAAATCCTCGGACGCGACCCCTTTCAACGCGTGCGAGATCGGGAACTTGGACGGAAAATCTTCGAAGCGATCGAAGATTTGACGCCTAACCATAGGGCGGTCATACTCCTGCGCGAGATTGAAGGTCTGTCCTATGAGGAAATTAGTGAGGTTCTCGAATGTTCGATGGGAACCGTAATGAGCAGGCTTCACTACGCTCGAAAGCAGTTGCAAGCGCGACTCCAAGAGATCCTATGAAGCCCGAAAGTTGTCCTCTAGGAGCGCCGTGACGCGAATGAATTGCGCCAAATTTGAAACCCACTTCGATGCCTATGTCGATGCCGTGCTCGATGATGCGACAATGGTTGCCGCTCGCGGGCACCTGGCTGTGTGTCCAGACTGTAACCAAGCAGTATCCCGTTTTCAGCAAACTCGATGCCTCCTGTCCACGGCCGTAGCGGAAGTCGCAGCGGCCGTTGATGTATCTGGGATGTGGGAGCGTGTGGAGGCGGAACTCGGACCCGCTCCCCGGCGCGGTCGTCTTGAACAGGGTTACTCGGGGCCGGGTTTTGGCGACCGAGTTAGGGAATGGGTTTCAGAGAACATTCTGCCAGTTTTCTCGCCGCAGGGTGGGGCTTTCGTGGGTGCGGGCGCCGCGGCTGCGATCGTGGTCAGCTTGATGATTTCGGGACCGGATCCGTTAGCTCCCACGGCAGGGACTCAGGTAGCTCAAGCGCCAACGGTGTCGGCCAAGCGTGTCTCTGACCAGCGAGCTCCGCGTTTAGCTCCGGTTCGATTGGCTTCAACTGAAGGCCGCTCTTCGCGCGACTCGTCAGTGCGGATCGATCGCATCGACGCCGGTCCAGGACGTGCCGTATCCACCTGGGTGCAGCCGCGCACCGGAGCTCAAGTGATATGGGTATCCGACCGCGGTTCCGCCTCGGCATTGGTGCGCACCGCCGAATACACTCGATGATCAAATCTGCACTTCGGGTCGCGGCGGCTGTTTTGGTTTGCGCCACCGGGGCGCAGCCGGTCGTAGCCGGTGAAATCTCGACGATTACGATTTCTACAATTCTAGCGACGGACGACGTGGCGGGATGGGATGACCGTCTCGACCATGTTCGCAAAGAGTTGCGACGTCTCAAATTCAAAGGCTATCGGCTGCTTGGAGCCGAGACTCGAAGCGTTGATACCGGGGACCAATGCGGGATCGCTTTGCCTGGCGAGCGCTATCTACAAGTCACGACTGAAGAGCGTTTCGCGGAGCGGTTGCGCGTGCATATTTTGCTCAACGAGAAGAACCGCCCCGTGATCAACACGGATGTGAATTTGGACACCGATTCTGTAGTTCTCATTGGAGGACCGCACGATGAGGCTGGAACGCTGATCATTGCGATTGCAGCTGACTCCGTAGCTGGAGCGACCAGCACTGGGTCTAAGTAAACAGCGCCTACGCGCGTTGACAGGGGCGAGGAGAACGAGATGGCCTGGACTTTCGAAGAATTCTACAAGTCGAGTGAAGAGCGTTTTGGAAGTCTATTCCAAGGACTCCGTGCAAGAGCTGAAGGGGGCCCGTTGTCCACGCTCGTCCAGCCTGTAGATCCCTACAACCGTTCGTCCATCCTCACCCCGATTGTTTCGGCGGCGGCCCTTTGTGGGTTAGTGGTTTGCGCGACAGTTGCGGTAGGGGCGTTTAGCATCACGCTCGCGGCACTGATGGCAGTCTACTTCCTGCTTACCGAAATCTTTGGTTACGAACTTGAGTTGATGCCGTTCCCCGGACAACCGAACGCCTGAAATGCGCTTGTTGCGGGGCAGCCCGCTGTTGGTTACAGGCCGGTCCCTAGAAACGACCGCAGAATGGGCCAGTAGAACGTTGCGGTCAGGTTGAAAACAACCCAACCCGCAACACCCATGATCGCGCCGGGGACTATGAGGTCGCGGAGCTTGAGAAACCCCGACGAGTAGGCGATCGCGTTGGCGGGTGTCCCGATTGGAAACGCGAACGTAAGCCCGGCGGGAATCGCAATTAACGGTGCTGCAGCCTCGATCGGCAGCCCGATCGCGGGTGCTAAGCCGAGGGTTATCGGCATCATCAACGCCACTACCGCTGAGTTGCTCATCGCTTCAGTGAGCAACCAGGTGATCAGCGACAGGCTTGCAACGATACTTGTTTGGCCATGAGCCCAGGCACCTAGCGTGTTGTCGGCCAACCAGGCCGCAGCCCCCGACCGGTCCAACGCCGCACCCAGGCAGATTGCACCGCCGTACATCAAAATGATCCCCCAGTTGACGTACTCCTCCACGTCTTTCCAAGCGACCAAGCCGAACGCGAAAAGTATGACAACGGCACCGATCGCAACGTTGGCCAATCCTAGTTCGTGACCGAAGCCGATCCATACAAAGACCGTGGAGATCATCACGATGGCAATCGCGCGTTCCTCGCCAGTCATTCTCCCGAGTTCGTGAACACGTTCGGCCAAAACGCTTTCTGCCGTTTCTACGCTGTCGATATCGATCGGGAAAAACCGCGTCAAGACCACCCATCCGAACGCAAGCATGACGGCGACGATGGGAAGCGAGTACAAACTCCAGGTCGCGAAAGTGTACGACGGTTCTCCCGTCGCCTCCTGCAGCATCGCCAGTGCGAGCGGGGCGCGCCCACCACCGAGCAGTGTGGCGACACCGCCGATGGTCGAACCCCAGGCCAGTGAGATGAATAACGCTTTTCCATACGAGCTGCGCATCGGTCGAAGCCCGAGAACAGCAACGATCTCAGCAACGATAGGGTAGTTCATCGCGGCCACAGCATGTTCCGACATGAAAAACGCCATAATGGCGTTCAATAGGTAGGTCGCCGCCAGCAAGGTTCGCGGGCTGTGACCGAAGGTCTGCAGAAACACCAGGCCCATTCTCAGCGAAAGTCCGGACTTCATGAGACAGGCTGCGAGAATGAAGGCGCCGAGTATGAAAAAAACTGCGGAGTTTCCGAATAGCGAATAAGCCTGTGACGACGTCATCACGCCGGATAGCGGTATGAGTGCGATTGCGAGCAGGCTCGTGATCATTAACGGGAGTGCACCCGTGACCCAAAAAATCACGCACAGTGCGAAAACTGCCAACGCCTGTTGGCCTTCCATACCCAGACCTTCCGGGCTGGGCATGCGTGAAATCGCGAAGTAGGCGCCGACACCCATTGCGAGCCAAGCGAACTTCGTCGACCGGTCCAGAATGATCCGCCACAAAGGGCGTGTGTCTACGTAAACTTCCATACCGGTCTTGGTCACAAGTGAGCGGCGTCGAACGATTCGGAAACCCGCCGAACGCGAAGACGTCTGCGTAGTCTAGACAGGCTGCGCACGGCGCGACTCCCCAACCGCGATCTATAGAAACTGGATGCCGCGACGTCGAGTGTGGCATCCTCGCCAGCAAAGAAACGCGCCTCAATAGGGGTGACGCCGTAGCCTAGGTCGCGCATCCATAGAGCGTTAATGCGCGAATCACGCACAGCCCGATACAGATGCGCGTAGAGAGAACGTTCGTCTTCTCCGTCGTAGTGCTCAAGCCCATCGGGCGCAGCTGGGGCACTTGGCACCATACGCGGCGCGGAACAGAGTACCGGAACAACTCCCATATCAGTGAGGGTGTCGATTGCTGTTCGGGTAGACGCAATCGGTTCCAGGCCGACGATCAAATCAGTCCAGACAGTTCCGTTCGGAAAAATTTGGGCTGCGTACTGCAACGCAGAGAGATACCGGTCGCGCGTCACCATTGCGCTGCGCTCGGGGCAATGTTTGCTCAAGCACTCGGGGTCGAAAATCTCGATGCCGTACCCGAGCGCGTCCACACCAGCGGCATAGGTGCGGTCGATCCATTGATCGTCGGACGGCGGGTGTCCTCGAAGTGCGACAAGCGTGTCGAAGTGCTTCTTGACGGCTTCTATGTACGGCTCAAGCGCGGCGAACCCGCCGTCTTCGCTCGGCGACCAACCGGTGTTGAAGAAGACCATCTCGGTTGCGCCTTCAGCGAAAGCGGCACCGACGACCTCAAGCACTTCATCGATGCTGGCAGTGCCGTTTTCGCCTGGCGAGCCTGAAGAATGCAGTGGGCAAAGCAGACACGGCGCCTGATGCTCCGCAAACCCGCAGACGGCAAACGGGCTGATCGACAACGCTCCTCCGCGCATCATCGCTACCTGTCTCATTGGACGGCCGCTGCGCGTTGTTTCGTCGTAGAACCGGGGTGCCGCGACGACGCTCACGGCTACTGACCCAACGTCGCCGTCCGGTTCCCGCTCGTTAACGAGAATTAGTCCGTCATTGTAGCTGGTCAACAAAAGCGGGGATGCGGCCACTTGTGTTGCTACAGTAGTGGCTTCGGCGACCACACCGTGCGGCAACACCAATTCAATCCCTTGGGTGATAGGGCCTTGGGCCGCGTCAGCTGGGATTGAAACGAGTGACTTCTCGACCTCCGGTGCCAGTCGTACTCCATGCTCGGCCAGGGCGAGTTTCCATTGAACAGGGCTAAGCAAGGTTCAGCTCTCGATCGTTTGGCGGCAGGGGCCAACCAAGCAACACGCCACAAGCTAAGGCGGCGGCGTCCGCGCCTGCCGCCGCTGCCAGCCACGCTGGGGGCGGTGGTGACGGGGGCGAGGTTGAAGGCTTGGCGACCATGGTTAGCTTTTCTACACTCGCGATGATGCCGGTACGCACGCTTACGGTTCCCAATTGCCACCATACGACAGGGACTTTCATCGATTCGGCGAAGGCGTCCCGCAAGTCGCAGGTTTGCGGTGCGAAGCGTGAGCACAAAATGACATCGGGTTTCTGCACGATGTTTTTTGGGGAGACGATTAACGAGCCGGCCGCTGACAAATAGCGTGCTGCTGTTGTCGCGATTACGTCATCTCCGACCACGAGGCTTACGCTTTCGCAAAGTCGTTCTTGTCCGTCAATACCGACGTTCGGGATGATGATTTGTCGCGCGTAGCGCTCGATGCCCGCGGCGTCGATGGCCACGGGATTCTACTCGATCACGTTCTTCGCGATTGGTTCTACCTTGACACCCTGAGACGCGATCCACTGTACGGCGCGCTCGATATCCTGAGGCTCGCCGGTAAGCTCAAGTGCGAGAATTCCTATGTGATCGGAGACTGAAGCCCCGCGAATATTGGTGATCACATCAAAGTCCTTGCCCGCGCGCCAGATAATGGGTTCCTTGATGCGTTCCTGGCTGTAGGTCAGGTAAAAGCGTTGTACTGACATCGTGTCTCTCCTTCAGGCTTGAGCGAGGAGTTCGTGGCGATCGCGCCATCCGATCCAAAGATTGGTTGAGAGATAGCGGTTACCGAAGTCCGGAAGTAAGGCGACGATACAGCCGTGGTCGAGGCCACTAGCGACCTGTAGAGCCGCAACTACTGCCGCTCCGCACGACTGGCCGCAGAGCAAACCTTCGCTGGCGGCCAGGCGATAGACCATTTCATAGGCATCATCGGTGGCCACGCCGATTTTCTGGTCGTGCTCGGTTGGTTGGTAGATACCAGGCACGATAGAGCTTTCCATGTGCTTTAGGCCTTCAATCCCGTGAAATGCATCGTCCGGTTCGACTGCAACCACGCTTACGTCGGGGTTGCGCTCGTGAAGGTAACGGCCGGTTCCCATGCAGGTCCCACTGGTGCCTAAGGTCGCGACAAAGTGCGTGACCTTGCCACCAGTCTGTTTCCAAATTTCCGGGCCCGTCGTGAGATAGTGAGCTTCGGGATTGGCGTGGTTTTGGTACTGGTCGGGCTTGAAGTAGCGGTCCGGGTCGGCCGCATGGACTTCACGGCATAGTAGAATCGCACCGTCGGATCCCTCCAAACCGTCCGAATAAATGATCTTCGCTCCGAACGCATTGAGGACACGCTTACGTTCACGCGATACGTTTTCCGGCATCACCAAGGTTACCGGGTACCCCATGGCTGCGCCGATCATCGCTAAAGCGATGCCTGTATTGCCGGAAGTGGAATCCAGAATCGTTTTCCCGGGACACATCTCGCCACTTTCCAGGCCGCGTCTAATCATGTTCGACGCGGCCCGGTCTTTGACTGATCCGCCGGGGTTAAAACCCTCAAGCTTTGCGAAAATCCGTACGCCGTCGGCAATCCCTTCGCGAACGCCGTGCAATTCGACCAACGGGGTGTTCCCGATGAGATCAAAAATGCGCAGCGCCTGCGGGGGAAATGCCATTTGCGGCGTGCTGGACATTTTGAAAGCCTAAAGGGTCAGAGGCCGCCAGCGATGGCGGGAACGATCGAGACTTCGTCGCCGTCTTTGACAGCAGAATCCAAATTCTCGAGAAATCGGATGTCGTCGCCGTTGACGTAAATGTTCACGAAGCGTCTGACTGAACCGTCGGCTTCGCAAATGCGCTCCGCGAGTCCAGGATGGGCGCTATCGAGGTTCTCGATCACTGCCTTAATTGATGATGCTTCGAGCTCCACTGCGTCCTGGCCGCCTGTGAATTTGCGAAGTGGAGTGGGAATTCTGACCCTTACTGCCATGGTATTGAACCTCCTAAAGCCGAAAATTTTCCGAATCGTAGCATAAACCTGCGTCGGATTAAGGCTGGTCTACGCACTCACTTTGCTTGGCGCCGGGTTGCCGAGCTGAGAATAGAGTTCGTCGAACTCGTCGAGCCTGGCCCCAATGCGGTGCGGGGCCTCCAGGGCGTCTGTGACGGCCTCCAGTGTCTTGTAGCCGTTGCCGGTTACACTGATCACAATCGACTCGTCGCGCGGAATCCGGCCCTGCTCGATGAGCTTTTTTGTGACCGCAACGGTCGTTCCGCCAGCGGGTTCGGTGAAAATCCCCTCCGTGCGGGCCAGGGTCTCGATACCTTGGACGATTTCGGCGTCGGTGGCCATTTCGCCCCAACCGCCGCTCTTACGCACTGCCCCGAGCACATAGTAGCCGTCGGCCGGGTTACCGATCGCGATCGATTTGGCGATCGTATTCGGTTTGACCGGTTCGATCAGGTCACTGTTTCGATGAATGGCAGTGACCACTGGAGCACAACCGGCCGCCTGGGCCGAGTAGATTTTCCAAGGGGTGTCCTCCACCAAGCCAACACGCACCAGCTCTTCGAACGACTGCGCGACCTTCGGCAGGATGGTCCCTCCGGCGGTCGGAACCACGATGTGCTGAGGAAGGCGCCACCCAAGTTGTTCCGCTACTTCGAAACCGTAGGTTTTGGCGCCTTCAGTGTAGAAGGCGCGGATGTTGATATTAACGAACGCCCAGCCGTACTTATCGGCGATCTCAGTGCAAAGCCGATTGACGTCATCGTAGTTACCGGAGATCGCTACGGGCGTAGGCTTGTAGATCGTCGATCCGATCACCTTGCCCTGTTCGAGGTTGTCCGGAATGAAGATGAAGCAACGTAACCCTGCACGGGCAGCATGAGCGGAGACGGAGTTCGCGAGATTTCCGGTCGATGCACAGGAAACTGTGTCAAAGCCAAACTCGATGGCTTTCGAAATCGCCACTGACACGACGCGGTCTTTGTAGGAAAACGTAGGGTGATTCACTGAATCGTCTTTCACCCACAGTTCCTTAACCCCAAACTCGGCGGCCAAACGATCGGCTTTGACCAGCGGGGTGAAGCCGGAGTGAAGTCCGATTGTTGGTTCACCGTCGATCGGCAGCAACTCGCGATAGCGCCAAATGTTTGGCTCCCGCGCTTCTATTTTTTCGCGCGAAATATTCGCAGCGATGGCGTCGTAGTCGTAGTTGACTTCAAGCGGGCCGAAGCACAGCTCACAAACATTCTCGGGCTTTATCTCGTAGTCTTCGCCGCATTCGCGACATTTCATGCCTAGGATGAATGACATGGTCAGGCTCTCCCTGTCTTCGTTCGTTGGATTGAGGTCCCGCAGACTGGGCAGTCTAGGGCACGTTGCAATTTCACCTGCCGCCAGCCGGCGGTACCTGCATCGTAACTAATTAGATGGCCTGGCGATGGTCCGTCGCCTAAGTCCAGAGCGGCAGCCGCCGCTCCAGCTTGCAGTGCGCCGACAACGCCAGCCACCGGTGCGAGGATGCCCAAAGCAGCGCAGCCTCCGTTGTCGTCAACTTCTTGGTCTGGAAACAAACAAGCCAGACATGCCGTTTCTCCGGGCGATACAGCCAGCAACTGCCCTTGAGTGCGCTCGACGCCTGCATAGCAGAACGGAGTTGACGTGGAGATCCCGACTTTGTTGATGAGAAACTTACTGGTCGGGTTGTCAGTCCCGTCGACGACGTAGTCGTGGCTTTCGAAAAGCTCGAGCGCGTTGTCATCGTCAAGGCGTGTTTGGGTCGCTGAGATGCGGAGGTTCGGAAATTCAGACCGCAACCGTGCTGCCGCCGTCGCGGCCTTGGGCCGACCGACGTCCCCATCCCCATACAATACCTGCCGCTGCAGATTGGAGAGCTCCACGTTGTCATCGTCCACAACGGTTAGGTCCGTTCCGCCATGGGCAGCCAGCGCGTGTGCGGCGGCGCAGCCGAGCGCACCAACGCCAACGATGAGAACCGACGCGGCGGGGGGCCGTTGCTGGGTTGCGCTGTTTGCTAACGTGGACAAAAAAACCTCTTACGCGGGAAGCGAAAGAGGCGATGCACAGGACGAGCCTTGTCACCGCCTTATCTCTCACTCCCCAATTCACATCGGGGTGCGGGATTTAGCACCAGCACTCGCCATGCGGCGAGCCGGTTGCTGTGGTTTCGCAGGGCCCATTCCCTCCACCACTCTCAATAAGGCTCCGCGACCCTAGCACTGAGTTGCGGCGTGTCAACGGTGGGGTTGGCTGGACGCGTAAATTGACCAGCCTCGGCCAGGCGCGTTTGGCCGCCCACGCCTGACCGGCTAAGGGTCGCGACATGCCCGGACGACACATTGAGCTTGAAGGCGCGTGGAATTTTCGCGATTTCGGCGGCATCGCCACAGGCGACGGCCACCAAATCCAACCTGGCTACGTTTTTCGTTCTGATGCGCTTCACGGGTTGACCGTGGCGGATAGCGGCCGTTTGGACCTGTTGGGTATCGAGCGTGTGTTCGACCTGCGCAGTGTTCGCGAGGTTGAAGGCGATGGCTTGGGGGAGTTCGCTTCGGCTGGGGACCGACATCGGCACCGGCCCTTGGTCGCCGTAACCCTGAGCCCGTTTGACCCGTCCATTGACTGGAAATCGCTGGATCTGTCCGAACGATACGCTCAGATGCTTGCCGAAGGTGGCGCGGTGGTGGCAGAGATTCTGACCTGGCTCGCAAGGCCCGAATCAGGGCCGACGGTGTTTCACTGTACTGCCGGAAAAGACCGTACTGGTGTTGTGGCCGCGCTATTGCTCCTCGCGTTGGGCGTGGGCAGCGATGAGATCGTCGAAGACTATGCGATCAGTGAACATCATCTCGGCCGACTGCTTGTCGACAGGAGAGGCCCGCTTATCGAAAGCGGGCTAGACATGAACGCTGTTGCATATCTGACGACGGCACCCGCCGAGCGCATGGAGGCGATGTTGCAGCGAATCGCCTCGCAATGGGGAGGCGCTGACGCCTACTTGCATGGATGTGGGGTTAGCGACGACGTTGTCGCTGACCTGCGAGACCGCCTACTTACCTAGCCTGTCTGGGGTCGCAGTTTCACAGGGCCGAAAGTGCGATTCTCGCTTCTTCAGCCGCGTCCGTGTCGGGGTATTCGCGCAACACGGTTTCGAGTCGGGATTGTGCGGCATCAAGCTTTTCGATTTTTAGATACCACTTGCCGACGTAGAGCTCGTGCTCTGCCAAATACTCTCGTGCCTGGGCGGCCCGAAGAGAGGCCAGCGGCGCGTAGATAGAGCTGGGGAAGCGACTCTGGAGTCGCTCGAACTGTCGCAGTGCATTCTCGGATGCTGACGTGTCGCGGTCCCCAGTAAGTGATCGGTCCAGGTAGCACATCCCGACTGTGTACTCGACGAACGGCAGTATCATGCTGGTCGGATAGAGTCGCTCGAGCTCTTCGAACGACGCAATGGCCTTATCGTATTGCTTCGTGAGGTAGTACGCGTGGGCGATGTTGAGCGCTGCCAATTCCGCTTCGTCGGAGAAAGGAAATTGTTCGAGGAGCTTTTCGTAACTCACGATGGCTTGGATGTAGTTCTCGTCTTCAAAGTAACTCGACCCGGCGGTGGCAAGGTCGCCCTCGGTCGGAGGGAGAGGGGCCGAGCAGGAAGCCATAGCCACAAGCGTGATACCGAGCGTCAGGGCAGTCAGGCTGCCACGTAGGAAATCGTGCATGGGGCAATCGTAGCGACCGAGGGCTGCGCCGTCCATCGTGCCTCTGTTTACGCCGTGCAGTGGCGCCTTCGGGTTGGCTGGCAACCTCTGCTAGCGTGGGGCCCTGAATGTCGTCAGCACGTCTGGAATTCGTCGTTGGAAAGGGTGGGGTCGGTAAATCGACCGTCGCGGCTGCAATCGCTGTCTCGCGGTCCGATGCTGGCCTGCGCACCCTCGTTATCGAGCTAGGGGGGCCTGGTGGGGTCGCGCGGATTCTGGGGGTTGAGCCGTCTGAGGCGAATACGCCCACGCCGGCCTCTGCGAAGCTGGAGGTCATGTACATCGAAGGCGATTCTGCGCTTGCGGAGTATCTCGCCCTCGTTGTCCCGGTGCGCCGCGTGTTAAGGGCTGTGTTCGATAGTACGGCCTATCGTACGTTCGTTGCGGCTGCTCCTGGTCTCAAAGAACTGATGACCGTTGGCAAGATCTGGTATGAGGCGACCCGCGAAAAGGCAGGCCGTCCTGTGTGGGATGTCGTGGTGATCGATGCCGGAGCGTCCGGCCACAGTCTTCAGTATTTGGAAATGCCGCAGGCCGCAGCCCGTACTTTCAGCTCGGGTCTGGTTCATCGCGAGGCGGAACGTGTGTCGACGCTTCTGTCCGATCCCAACACAACGTCGGTTCATGTGGTCGCTACACCGGAGGACATGCCGCTTGTCGAGGCGTCGGAGATTATCGCTTCGCTTGCTCGCCTGGGGCTTCCGCTGGGCACGGTATTTGTGAACCGATGCCGTAATCCATTGCCCGAAGGTAGCGAAATGGCTGTCGAAATCTTGGGAGCACAAGCAGCCACCGATGGTGAAGGATCTGTCGTCGCGGGGCTGTGGGATGTTAGCCGTGCAGTTCTGGCGTGGCACGTCGTTCAGGAGGCGGGGATCGAGCTGCTGATGGCAGAAACCGGATGCCCCGTGTCACGTTTGCCGTTGCTCGCTGTCGAAGAGTTCGGCACGGCCGAACTCGCGCGTCTTGCCGTCGCGGTTGGCGAAGTTGTCGATCCCCGCGATGAGGTCTGCGAATGAACGTAGTGGATCTACTCGCCGATCACCGTGTTGTCGTGTGCGTGGGCAGCGGTGGGGTTGGCAAGACCACAATCGCAGCGTGTTTGGCGCTTCACGGCGCGCTCGGTGGTCGCCGCGCGATGGTTTTGACGATCGATCCTGCTCGCCGGCTGGCGCAATCGTTGGGACTTACCACCCTGGCGTCGGGAGGGGAGACCATCGACGGCGAACGCCTCAAGGCGGCTGGGCTGGAACTCTCGGGCAGTCTGGCTGCGGGAATGCTGGACCAAAAAAGCGCATGGGATGAGTTCATTGTGCGCCACGCCCCGAATGAGGAACTTGCCCGAACAATTCTCGACAATCGATTTTACCAGCACCTGTCGCAGAGCTTCGCCGGCTCAACCGAATACATGGCGATGGAAGAACTCGGGCGAATCGACGAGTCGGGTCTCTACGATCTTATTATCTTGGACACGCCGCCGTCCGGACACGCCGTTGATTTCCTTGAAGCACCGCAACGTCTGGCAGCGTTCCTGGACCGCAGCGTTGTCGGCTGGTTGGTCGGCCCATCGGTTTCGGTTGGGTGGAACGCTTGGAAACGCGCCAGTCGTGGGGCCCGGTTTCTTTTACGCAGAGTCGAGGATGCCACGGGAATTGGAACGCTCACCGACATTTCGGATTTCTTTGTGGCAATGGAGGGTCTGTTCGACGGCATCGGCGATCGGACGCGGAAGGTTCAGGCGCTGCTTAAAGCCGAAGGAACGGCCTTCGTGTTGGTTGCGGGTCCCGAAGAGCAAGTACTCGGGGAAGCGGATCGGTTGGCCGCAAAAATGCGAGAACTTTCGATGCCATTGAAAGGAGTCGTCATGAATCGTGTCCATGAGATTCCTCCTGGCCTGGATCCAGAACCTGCCGCGCAGGAACTGGCAGGGCTTGGTGAGCGCTTAGTCAGCAACGGAGCGAGCCCGGGGGCCGTGCAGTGGTTGCTGTCTAACATGCGCGACTATTTGGTCTCGGCCAACGCCGAGGGTGCGCGGCGCGAGGCGTTCGCCGCTGATTTGGGGGATGAGGTGGTAACGACCGCGGTTCCCGAAATGGAGGGGGATGTTCACGACCTCCAAGGGCTGTCGCGACTCGCGCACATCATTGCCCAAGCCGGTCCGATCTAGATTGTCTGTGCTATGCCGGTGCTATGACGTGACGTCGACGGAGCTTCGATAACCGCCGCCTGGCGGTAGCAGCGCGCTGCCTGTGCAGCATCGGAGCGCGCCGTATAGAGGTCGCCCCATGCAAGCTGAATTTCGGCAGAGTCGTCGCCGTTTCTCAGTTCCTCAAGGATAAGTGTCGCGTCGTCAAGTCTTTCCAAGGCGGTGAGGCGCTTGGCAAGGAATAGACGGACATCATCACTGCCCTGGAGATCACTGATGAGCTTCTCACAGAGCGCAACCAATCGATCGTCGTCCTTGCCCGCGAGCAGAGTTTGAAGTTGCTCAAGAAGGGCTGGCTGCACCTGACGTTTGAGAGCTTTCTCTACGAGCTTGAGTGCGCCCTTGTCGTCGCCTTTCGCGGCCAGGAGCCGCGCGCGTTCGACAATTGCCGGAGCGTACGATGGGTAACTTGAGATAATCGCCCGCAGTGCGGTGTCGCGGTCAGCAGGCTCGTCGCCCTCACAAGCGCGCAGCCGTATTTCGAAGAGCCTTTCCTTTTCATACTGATCGCTAGGCCGAAGCTCCACGATGCGGGCCTGTGGCGCCTCGGCGCGCCGCCAGGAACCGGCAGTAGTCAGGACGTCGCGCAGCATTTCCAGAAGGGCAACGCTGTCGGGGAACGCTGTAAGTGCGCGCTCTAGTGCGGCCGCCGCGGCACCGGTGTCGCCTTCCGCTAGTGCGGTACGCGCGCGGGCATGCAGAAGCAGGGGCTCATTGCCGTATTGCTTGATCCCTTCATCGATCGTGCGGCGTGCTTCTCCGAAGCGCGACTCGTCTAGGTAGCTGTCGGCAATATCGACGACGTCGACGATCGCAGACTCTGAGTATCTCGCAGCCTTGCGCAGAAGCTGACGGGCCTTGCCGTGATGCCCAGCCAGAACCAATCCTCGTGCTTCAGAACGGTATTGGGCGTTGCGTTCTTGGAGGCGTTTCTCTCGTTCAACCCGCCATTGGCGAACCGCCCAACGTCCTTCGCGCAACAGTAAGAGTGCGCTGACGACAACAGCGCCGACGCAAGTCGCGATAAAGATCAGCCAGCCGAGCGGAAACACAAATTCGTGCACCGGCGTTAGCTTCAGGGTCGTCTCTTGCGAATTGAAGTAGACTAGGAAGGCGACCGCGGCGATCAGGCCGAGGACGAATACGAATGTCAGGCTCCGTCGAAACATGGCAGGGCTCTGTCGGACTCGCTTGAGCCCTCTTTATAGTTCCAGCGCGGTGCTTCACGCCAGAGTCGCTCGAGGTCGTAGAGTCCACGAGCCGATTCTTGAAAAACATGCACGACTACGTCGCCGTAGTCCATGATAGCCCATTGCCCGTTGCCGAGCCCTTCGGTCGCGATCGGGACATCATCGGCGCGTTCGCGAACGCCCTCATGGATGCGTGCGCAGATCGCCTCGACATGGATATGTGAACGCCCCGTCGCGATCACGAAATAATTCGCGACCGAAGAGACCTCACTAAGGTTGAGGACGACGATGTTGGTCGCCTTGCGGTCGCTTGCAAAGTCTGCGGCGGCGATCGCCAATTCCAAAGAAGGGTTCGTGCTCAAGATGGTGCTTCGTACAGGCGGTGTTGGTGAATGTAAGCGGAGACTTCGGGGCCGGTGAGATCTTCGATGTTACCGGCATCCTGGAGGCGTTGGCGAATTTCAGTGGAAGACACGTCTATGCCGTCGATGATGTGTCCGACCAAAATGTGTCCGCTGATGTGTCGATAGCCCTGGATGTCCGGATCATAACAAGTGCTTTCGGAGTCGGCAAAGGGCGGTCGCGGTTCCGGATGGGTCTCGGCGTCGCCAGGCCGAGACGTCACGATCAGGTTGGCCAATTCGAGGAGGCGTTCGGGGCGGCTCCAACTATCGACCTCCCGCCACGCATCGATTCCGATGATGAACCACAGCCCCGTCGTAGCCGGGCAGGACGCTCGGATCGTGGCCAGGGTATCTACGGTGTAGGACGGTTGCTGGTGCAGCATCTCGATATTACTGGCCTGTAGTCGAGGGTCGACCCGGCAGGCCAGCTCGACCATGGCGAGTCGCTGGTCGGCGGTGGCAGCAGTCGCCAAGTGTTTGTGGGGGGGGAGCGCCGATACGACTAGGCGGACCTGGCTTAAGGAAAACGCATCGGCGACTTCGATCGCGCTCGTGGTGTGCCCGAGGTGGACCGGGTCGAAAGTCCCACCGAGGATGCCAAGCCGCTCGCTCACCCGGGGACGGTCTCTCCACTTCCTCGGATGACATACTTGTAAGTGGTCAGCTCGCGAAGGCCCATGGGCCCACGCGCGTGAATCCGGTTCGTGGAGATTCCCACCTCGGCGCCGAAACCAAACTGGAAACCGTCGGTGAAGCGGGTCGACGCGTTGTGGTACACGGTGGCGGAATCTACGCCGGCTAAAAACGCAGCCGCGGCTTCGTCATCACGAGTCACGATCGCGTCGCTGTGTCCTGAGCCGTATTCGTTGATGAATTCGATCGCTTCGTTCACCGAGTCGACAACCTTCACGGCAAGCACGAGAGCAAGATACTCTGTGCGATAATCTTCGTCGTTGGCTTCGAGCGCTTCCGGAATGAGGGCACAGGTCGCGGTATCGCCGCGCAGCTCGACCCCTTCCGCGAGAAGGCGAGGGGCGGCGATTGCGAAAAAATCAACGGCGACATCGCGGTGAACCAAAAGGTTCTCCATCGAGTTGCAGACTCCGGGCCGCTGCACTTTCGCGTTAATCGCGATCTCGGTGGCCATTTCTAGATCGGCCAGTCGGTCGACATACGTGTGGCAGATGCCTTCGTAGTGCTTAATGACCGGAATTCGCGAACCGCTAGCGATTGCACGTACCAGCCCGGGACCGCCGCGAGGAATGAGAAGGTCTACCGTATCGTCTTGGCGCAACAGTTCTTCGGTCGCTGCGCGCTCCGTGGAACGGATCAGAGCGACGGCATCGGCGGGAACCGACGCCGCGACGAGTTCCTCAGCGATGATGTCGGCGAGCACCGAATTCGTGTTGATGGCTTCTTTGCCGCCCTTCAAAACGACGGCGTTACCTGATTTTAGGCAAAGCGCAGCCACATCTGCCGTTACGTTGGGGCGCGATTCGTAGATCACCCCGATGACACCGATAGGGATGCGTTTCTGTTCGATGTCGATCCCAGAGGGCGCGTTCCATCGATCGATCGCGTTGGCCAGCGGGTCGGGCAACGAAGCGACTGTTTCGAGGCCGGTGGCGATTGCGGCAACGCGCTTGGCATCAAGACGTAGGCGGTCGAGCATCGCGGGCGATAGGCCAGAGGCGAGCCCGGCCTTGAGGTCTAGCTCGTTGGCTGCAACGATCCGGTCGGTTTCTCTTCGCAGTCGTGTCGCAGCTCTGCGCAAGGCGTCGCTGCGAACGCTGTCTGGCATCTGCGCGACTTCGCGCGACGCGCGTCGTGCTCGGCGGCAAAGATCGCGCACTGATTGTTCTATCGAACTCGTCCCGTTGGCGGAGGTCGTTGCTGTCTGATCCGTGCTCATTACGTTGTCTCGTCACTGCTTGCGCGATCGCGGAACAAAACCAGGTCGTCTCTATGTATCACCTCATCAGCTACGTGGTAGCCGAGGATCTCATGAAAGCTGCTGCTGGGGCGTCCGCTGATTCGCTGGCAGTCGGTGGCGTCGTAAGCGGTTAGGCCGCGGGCGAACTCTTTGCCGTCTGGCCCCACACAGGTCACGCAGTCTCCTGCCTGAAAAATGCCCTCGGTGCGTGTGATGCCAACGGCGAGCAGGCTGCCTCCGCGCTTACAAAGGGCTTGGACTGCGCCTCCATCGACATGGATGCGGCCACGGCGGGCGACGACGTCGGCGATCCAATGCTTTCGCTGCGAAATCGGCGTGGCGCGCGGAAGGAACAGTGTCCCGGTTGATTGCTCGGGGTCCAGGATCGCCGCAAGGGTTCCCTCGATCATGCCTGAGGCGATGACTGCGGGGATTCCGCGATGGCAGGCACTGGCGGCGGCCGAAACTTTGCTGGCCATTCCGCCGGTGCCGTAGGTCCCGGCGCCACCGGCGATACCGGCGGCTACAAGCGCATCGACATCTTCGACAATATCCAACAAAGGGGTCTGCGGATTCAGCCGCGGGTCGCCGGCATAGACTCCGGCAACATCGGTAAGAAGAATCAGCAAATCCGCTGTGACCAGACCAGCCACAAGCGCCGAAAGCCGGTCGTTGTCGCCAAACTTTAGTTCGTCGATCGCGACCGAATCGTTTTCGTTGACGATCGGCACGACACCGTGTCGCAGTAAGTGCTCAAGGGTGTGGCGAGCGTTGAGATAGCGTGTGCGATCAACAACATCGGCTGCCGTTAGTAGAACTTGGCCGACATGCTTTCCGTGATCGGAAAAGAACCGCTCGTACAGTGACATCAAGCCGATCTGGCCGATCGCGGCGGCGGCCTGTTGCTCGGAAATGGTGTTGGGAATTCGCGTTAGGCCTAAGCGAGACAGGCCCGCTGCTCGCGCGCCGGAGGTCACAACAATGACCTCGTGCCCACTGTCAGCAAGCTTTGCGATTTCTGCCGAAAGGCGGCCGACCTGTTCGCGGTGAACGCCGGACGGCGTGGTTACGACGCCGCTGCCGAGCTTGACGACGAGGCGTCGGGGGCGAGCCAAAAGGCGTCGCTTATGTTCAATCTGCGAATTCATCCTGTGCGTCCGTCGTCGAATCGCGGTCCCGGCGCTGACGTTCGACCTGGCTTCCGATCGCCTGGGTCAAGGCCGTAATCCCTTCGCCCGTGGCGGCGGAAATCTCATGCACAATATGACCGCGGGCGGTAAGCGTTTCCCGCAGGCCAATTGCCATTTCCCGTACGTCGGGCAAATCAATCTTGGTTAACACCACGATCTGGTCGCGTTGGCCAAGGTCAGTATCATAGGCTGACAATTCCGTGTTGATCGTGTCGAAATCCACTATTGCCTGGGCTTCGTCAGCCATTGAAGAATCCAGCAGATGCACGAGTAGGGCAGTCCGGGAGATATGGCGCAGGAAGCGGTGCCCGAGGCCATGACCGTCATGGGCCCCCTCTATCAATCCTGGAATGTCGGCGAGCACGAAGCTGCGTTCTTCTGCCCAGGAGACGACGCCGAGTGCCGGTTCCAAGGTGGTAAACGGATAGTCAGCCACTTTTGGCTTGGCGGCCGAAACCCGCGCCAGTAGCGACGACTTGCCAGCGTTGGGCAGTCCGACCAGTCCGGCATCGGCTAGCAGCCGTAGCTCTAGGCGGAGATCGCGACGATCACCGGGCGTGCCGGGGTCCGCGCGGCGCGGCGCCTGATGAGTTGATGTCGCGAAACGGGCGTTACCCATGCCGCCACGTCCGCCGTTGGCCAATACGTGTTGTTCACCAGAGGTCTCGAAGTCAGCAATCAACTCGCCGGTCTTATCATCATAGATGATCGTACCGACCGGAACGCGAAGCACGATGTCTTCGGCGCCTTTCCCGTGTTGGTTTTTGGAACGGCCATTCTCTCCGCGATCAGCGCGCAGCACATGGCGGAAACTGAAATCGAGTAGGGTGCTTAGGCCAGAATCGGCCACAGCAATCACGCTGCCACCGCGGCCGCCGTCGCCGCCCGCAGGGCCGCCGTTGGGCCGGTACTTTTCGCGCAGGAAACCTACGCAGCCGTCGCCGCCGTCGCCAGCTTCTATCCGCAGCCGGGCTTCGTCGACGAACTTCATGGCTGCCCGGCTAGATTGGGTAGACGCAGGCTCTTTTGCGATCGTGGCCGAAGTCTTCGTATTTCACGACTCCGTCGATCTTCGAGAACAACGTGAAGTCGCGGCCCATGCCTACGTTTGTACCAGGATGAATTCGAGTGCCAAGTTGGCGAACGATAATGTTGCCGGCCACAACGGGCTGGCCGCCAAACTTCTTTACGCCGCGACGCTGACCCTGTGAGTCACGTCCGTTGCGGCTACTTCCCTGTCCTTTTTTATGTGCCATTGAGCGTCTCTCGCTTTAGACAGAGGTCACTTCGACGGTGGTTTCCCACTGCCGATGCCCTTGTCGGCGTCGGTAATTCTTTC